>JAJYJL010000579.1 GCA_021789565.1 Acidobacteriota bacterium | reverse complement strand
CCCCACTACGATTACCGCCGTGACCAGCAGCATGAGGTCTCCCGCTTTGTGCATCGTCGAGAGCACCTTCTCTCCCGCGGCGCTCACTTCCACCGGGGCAAAGTAAAGCACGGCCGAAAACAAAACAACCAGGCAAACCGTGTCAAAAATCCGTTCCATCAGCCAGACCGCAACCATGGAGGTGATCGGCAGTGATTCCTTCCGGGCAATGTAGGCGGGACGCACAAATTCTCCCGGGCGTCCCACCAGATAGATCGAACTGAAACCCAGCAACTGCCCCACGACGAGGACCCACAGCGAACCCTTTTTGATAGGGCGCATCAGAAACTGCCATCGTAATCCCCGGAAAAGATATGTGGTATAAACTCCCACCAGCGCCAGCAGCAGCAGGCCCGGCTGCGCGCTGACAAGCGATGCCCACAGGCGGCCCCAGTCAAAGTGCCGCCATTCAGGATTGTGGCGGAGGTTGTAAATGATCAGGACCAGAATGGCGGTGCTGACACCCAGCCAGATCCATTGTCGCAGGTTTTTTTTCTTCACCAGGTACTTATTCCTTCGCTCTGTCCGTCAAGCTATCCAAAGGAAGTTCCGGAGTCAAGCGTCAATTGTCGCAGCGCGTCAAGCCCTGCTCAAGATGCCGCCGCCATCACCCCCAGGGGCGGCGCAAGCGATACATGATTTCGACGGCGCTGCCCACAGAGAAGAATCTTTCATCCACGCAACAGGCATTTCATTCTCAATTCACGTTCCTGGAACAACGGATTGCGTCTTCAAATCAACGATCTGGACACGCCCGTCGCTCTCCCACGCTCCGCCAGTCGCCGTCACTCCTGAGCGGGCGGGGTTTGAAACGCTTACCAGTTCTTCTGCGGCAACCATCCCCGTCATGGCAAGGTCCGCACCCACCTTGGCCCGCTCCAAATCCACATGCGGGTCAACGGAATGGGAAATTACGCCCGGCCGGATATCAAAACCGTTGTCATGGTCCGCAACGACCATCCAGATGGGGCGTCCGTCGGGCGCATCGGCGGGAGCTTTCCAGATGCGCAAATGATGACGGTGCGTAAATGTGTTCAGCATCTTTTCGAAAGCCATGTCCTCAGGCCGCCCATACATATAAAGCGTCGACATGGGTGCGGCGTCATAGCCAGTCCCCTTAACCACGGCTTCAAAAGTTTTCCAGAGCGAATTTGCGTTTTCGTCCTGCGCTTTCGTCCAGCCGGCCTTCTCAAAAGCGGCGGCGATTTCCTGCTTGCCCCCGATCAGCACCAGGTTCAGCGGCCCGCCCTCGCCGCCTTTCTTATTCTTCACCCGCCGCGGGGCCGCGGCCAGCAATTGCATGACGGTTTCTTTGAGATCAACCGGAATCTGGCCGGCAAACTCGGGCTTGAATTCGCCGGAGACATTCAGTGGTTTGTCCAGGACGATGGAGAATTCCGTGCCGGGCGCGTAGTTGATGGACGTGTCCGGGCCTCCGAACCAGGTTCCCCCGCCCTGCTGCGTCTGCTGGGCGCTGCCCGTCTTCTTCTGAACTTTTTGGATGGCGGAATTGAGCAACGTGACAGGCAATTCGCTGGCCAGCAAGCCCTGGATAGTCCCATCCGCCAGCACCGTCTCCCTTGCATTGTCAATATCACTCACACGGCAGGAAAGCGGAATGGCAGCCTGCCCGGGAAGCTGCAGATCCCTAAATTGCAGCAGAATTTTGGCGCGGTCTGTAGGGCTGGAACTCGGAATCAGCCTTGCGATGCGGCCACTTACGATGGCCCCCAAGGGAATGGCGACGCCGCCGTTAATCTCCACGTCTCGTTCCGTCACGGCTATCACTGTCTCATTCAGATGGGACGAAGTGGTGCTGACGGGAGTTTTGAGCCGAAGGAAAATCTCGGTTCCGGACGGGACCGTGTAAGTGGGTATGCCTACACTGACAGGTGGAGCTGAAGCGGCCGCTTGCTGGCCACCGGTCTGTGCAGGCTGCCCCGCCAAAAGTCCCCCTGAAATGAGCATCAGGCAAAGCAGGATGCCTGCCAAAAATTCCAGGCCGGGCCTGCCCCTCCGGTCCACGCAGGACCTTTTCGCTCGAATGCGCAATTCAGACGGAAAACCGGTACGCATCGCGGACTCCGATCTGGGGACAAAAGCCTATCATCCAGCGGCGCGCTCTGGAAACAGAACAGGCCCGCCGCAACAACGACACAAATCTATTTTACTGGAGAGAAGACCGAAGTTCCTGAACGATTTCTCCCGCAATCGCTCGACCTCGATCAAGGTCGTTCGGCGGCAGGGAAATGGCGGCAACCTTTGCGTGGCCGCCGCCCCCAAACCTCTCGCAAATGCTGGCCAGATTGGCGTCTTTCGGCGTGGGGTTCCAGGGATTGCTTCCAACAGCGACTTTGATCCGGTCTTTGGAGTGGCTCAGCGCCACATTGTAAACCGACTCGGGGAACAAATAGTAAGGTATAAATTTATTGAAGCCTTCGAACCCCTGATCAGAAAGGTCAATAAACGCAACGCCAGCGCTGAGATGGGCCCGGTTGCGGATGATTTCAATCGTCTTCAGATGTTGATCGTACAGCCTCTCAAACTGCTGGCGGATGCGCGGCAGAGCCGCAATTTCCGCCAAGGACTTCGAGAGAAGATCAGGAATCAGCCCCGCAACGAAATCGTTCGAGGGAGCGCCTTCAATCACCATAGTGATCTGCGTGGCAGGGTCCCGCATTTCGACCGCCGTCTTTGCGTCCGGATACTGTGCGCCGTCGATGATGTCAGCCCAGTGAACCACGTCCGCAAGCTCGATTGCACAGAAATTGAATCGTGCCGCAGCAATGTGAGCGATAAATTTGGTGCAGGAGCGAAAAGCCGGATCATAGAACTTCTTTCCACTCCGGTCCTGCCGGAAGTGATCTGCGTCAGATGGAGTCAGAAAAGCACTTTGGTGATGATCAAACCACCAGCTAAGCCGCGGCGAACTGGAATACTTGAAATCAACGATGACATTTTCATCGCCGTCAAACATATCCTCATCGAAAAGCTGGCCTGCACGGTGGAGAAGCCCATAATAAAGGAATTCCGCATGAGGGTCTACAACCTCGCGGTAAAAGCGCGAGAACACCGCTGCCGAGCAGGCACCATCAAAACACCGGTCATGAAAACAAACGCGAACTTTCATTTGTATTGGTCAACGCCTTTGCCGCTCTTGAACAGAGAGGCCCGGGCCATTTTGTAGAATTTGCTAAATTGCTCTGCTGAGGACGAATTGTCAAGTGAAAAGAAGATGGGAAGCCGCGCCCACTCCCACGGCAGCCGCGTCGGCATTCACGAAATGCGCCTCGTACATGACAGTGCAAAAGGTTACTGTGTTTTTTCCCCCTGCTGAGAAGCCAGGTTTCCAATCACCGGAAGGCTGTATAATTCACCATTATAAGCCTTGTACATAAGCAAGATCGCCAGCACCAAAATAGCAATGGCATAAACGAACCATGCAAGAGCATCAACAATCCATCCCAGAATAGGAATCAAGGCCAGAATGGAGGTCAGAATTTGCAGAGCAATCCCCACCAGGAGTGCCGCGAGCCCCACAAAAAGCGCCTGGAAAGCATGGAAGCGCACTAACTTGTTCCTGTTGTACGGGCCAACCAGAAGGAAAAAGATTAACGCAACTGGCCAGAGAAAATAGCAAAGGGCCCCGGCAACATTAAAGCCAATGCCCGGCAGATCCAGACTCGACGGCGCCGCAGGCGAGTTTGCCGCTGCTCCCGCGCCGGCGTTCACCGGTTTCCCGCATGAACTGCAGAAGGCCGCTTCAGCCGTCAGCGATGCTCCACATTTTAGACACTTTGCCGTAAGCTGTCTCCTTCCCCTTGTCAGTGAACCGTACAGCGTTCGGTTCGGCCCAACCCTGTCCCGTCATGGACACCGAGTGATCTACCTGATGCATTTCATACTTAGCACACTCTCCGGCCCGATACAACTGACTGGCCGATACTCAAGAATGACCGATCATATAATTTGACGCAATCAGCGTGGTTGGTGCGTTTGTGCAGCCGACTTACAGCGGTCACAACGACGACCTGGTCCTCAGTGGAAGAAACAATTGTTGAGGAAGGGGAAAACCGGAAGGTGCTCGACTTCAGCGACGACGCTTGCAGTGTCCTGGTGGCCTGTGCTCAAATCGCTGCAGCAAGTTCAAGCCCGGCGCCGTGACCGGCTTGGGAGGATATGACTATGATGGCCACGGCCCGGCGGGTGTTGAACAATTTGTCCCTTCCCGTCACTTGTCGTGAAGAACTTGTCGATCACCAGCCAAGTGAGCAACGCAACGGGGAAATAAAGCGCTACGACCAGAGCAAGAAGCTCATATATCCGTTGCACCCCATGACCTGCCATAATCATAAAACACCCGACTTTCTATCAGGATATTCGTCCGGCATCGCGACAGCCTTTCGAGGCTCCATCAACTTTCAAGTCCATTTCATCACCAGCAAGTGAACGGTGCCATAGCACTCAAGTACTAGGCTTCGCGAATCCTGCACCGGCCCGCCCTGTTCAATCGGCAAAACTGATGCCGTTCATGACTGAACTGCAACCGCAGCAATTGCCCGCGCAGCACAACATTGCATCCCTTACCGCAGCAATTGAAGCAGCTTTACCGCCTTTGCGACGAGGCCACGAGAGCCTTAAGAATGCCTTGTGTTAAAAACTCGCGCCTTTTACTGAACAAGCAGCCGGAGACGAGCCCAGACACCATTTGGATGGCTGGCAACTGGCGTGACAACTTACGTGGGATTAGTAAGGTTCCGGGGTCAACTACCAGGCGCCCGGCCCGGGCAGAGTGCGGGTGTGGTTGAAAGTGAATTCGCCGAGGAGTTGCTCACCGCCCGCCTGATCGACCGCAAGCAGGCGCATGATCATTTGGCTGGTCGGGGCGGCTTTGGCAAAGGTAATCGACTCCTGCACGATGACAGCGCCCACAGAAGGATTCACCGGGATGTCCCGCATCCGGAGTTGCTCCGCGCCACGCTCGTCACAGATTGAGAGATCCACACGTTTGGCGCCTTTCAGGTCTCCGGTCAGGCGCCCGATCAGAATGTCGTCTTCAGCAGTCACGGTGCAGTGGACACTGCCTCCCCGCGGCGGAGCGTACTGCCGCACGCGCAGGCCTTCCGCTTCCGCGCGTCTGAGAAACGCATCGCTCACTACCATTCTCAGGCTTCCTTGGCGCGCCAGGTTGCGGACTCCCTCGACCAGCGCCATGACCTCGCGTAGGCGCTTGCCGCACGCGTCGCAAGCCAATAGATGTTCTTCCACGATTTCTTCTTCGCCCGCAGGTAGCGCCGCCAGCCAGTAATCGGCCAGAACGGCGGCGCCGATGGGACTTTCGCAGTTTTCCGGACGGCTATTTCCCTGGCTCATACAGCCACTCCCATGCATTCGCGCAGTTGGCGAATCGCCCGATGGCGGATCACCCGCACGTTGGCTTCAGAGACACCCAGAAATCCGGCGACGTCTGCACTGGTTTCCTCGTCATAAAAACTCATGACGACAACCGTCCGCTCGCGCTCATTGAGGTTCTGCACGCAGTGCTGGAGCTTGTCGTGATCAAGCTGAGGCAAGGCCGGCTGGGCAGCCACCGGCAATTCGGCACCGTATTGCTCCAGCAGGCGCTCTTTTCTTTGAGCCCCGCGCCGAAGGTCCATCACCATCATTCGGCACATGCCCAAGACGAATGAAGCAAGCTTCTCCGGCTCACGCAGTCGCTCCGCCCGCAAGGCTTCGATAGTGGCGATCAGCACCTGCTGCGTCAAGTCATCGCTGGCGGCTTCGTCTCTCAGGTGCCGCAAACCGTAGAGCCGGATTCGCGGCGCCATGCGGCGGAATAGCTCGGATTCGGCTTCGCGGTCGTTTCCAGAGCCGATTTGCCGGACCAACTCCGCATCCTTCAGTTCAATCTCCATCAA
>JAJYJL010000578.1 GCA_021789565.1 Acidobacteriota bacterium | reverse complement strand
TATCCGGCCACTGTTTCGCCGCAGTCGAAACCTGCTGAATATATTCCCTCGGCCTGGGCTTCTGAACTCCCCTGGCGGCCCGTGACGATCCCGAGCCGAATCCGCGTGCACGCTATTGCCGGCGCCCCCATTGCGGATAGCCAGCCAGCATATCCCGTTCTAGTTTTTTCCACCGGTTTCGGCAATCTGCCCAGCGATTACACTTCTTTGATTGAAGACATCGTCAGCCATGGCTACGTTGTCCTCGGGATTACCAGCACCTACAGTGCTCCCGTGGTGCGCTTTCCTGACGGCCGTGTGGCTCACCATATGGCGGCCGCCTCGTTCCCTCGCGGCCCCAGCCAGGCCATCCAGTCGGCAGGCAATCGGATGGTGAAAGTCTGGGCGGCGGACGTCCGCTTTGCGGTCGATCGTTTGGCGCAGATGAATTCAGATGCGAAGAGCCGTTTCCGCGGACACCTTGATCTTTCTAGGGTCGGTCTGTTCGGCCAGTCTTTCGGCGGCGCTGCAGCCGCTGAGGCGTGCCGGACGGATCCCCGTTGCAAAGCAGCCGTCGACATCGACGGAAATCTGTTCGGCGATGTGCTGAATAAAGGATTCCAGCAGCCCTTTCTTTTTATCTTGAGCGACTGGAAACTGCGTCCTCCCTGGCTGCAGAAGACGCTGGCGAGTGTTTCGGTTGAGAGGTTTCAGCAGGAGCAGGACCAATTGAAGCAGGAAATGCAGGATGCCTGCCAGGACTCTGCCCACTGTTGGAAGGTTCACATCCCAGGAACCCGCCGTTTTAACTTTACGGACCTTCCGGTCCTTTACAGCCCAGGGATGAAAATGATGGGCTACCTCGGGCCGGTTGACGGCGCCAAAGGCCTGGTCGAGACATCTTCCTGCGTGCGACTCTTTTTTGACAAAATGCTAAAGCAGCCACGGGGCAGACTCCCGTCTGAATCATATAGATCCGATTGCCATTTTCAACCGCTTGGGCATAGCCCTGCCTATCCTGAGTCCATCGTGCAATGAACCGATCTGTATTTCCAAGTGGTGTTTGCACTCTTCAGTTCTCGGATATCATTCGGCTGATACATTGAACCCGGGTCTGCGGTATGATTCACACGGCGTGCGAGGGGTGTGGTTCCTTCCCTCAGGAAACAGAAGATAAGGAGGAGTGATGGAAAGGCGGAAATTCCTTAAAAATTCAGTGCTCGGGGCAGGAACGTTGATCACGAGCCTGGGCCATGGAACCCGCAATGCTGATGCAGCGGAGAGTTCGGCAGAGCTTGATCAGGCCGGCGCCTCAACCAGCGGATGGGTTGAAGTTCCCGGCAGAAGCTATCAGGTTAGCGACGAACTGACCAAGGTCCCTGTAACCGTCACCATTGGAAAGTTTCTCATCGCTTCGAAGGAGCTTACTCAGAGGGAGTTCGAAGAGATTATGGGTTATAACCCTTCCTTCCATAGGGGCGCTGATCTACCCGTTGAGACTGTGAGTTGGTGGGAGGCGATTCGTTACTGCAACCTGCGGAGCCTGCGTGAGCACCTTGACGCCTGCTACAACCTTGAAACCGGCTTCTGTGATGTCAGCCGGAATGGATTTCGGCTTCCCACCGATGCTGAGTGGACCCATGCGGCAGGGCCCGCGCCTGGCATGAAGGGAAGTGCCGGCGCCGCCAACCTGGGCACCTCAGACACCAAAGACGTCATGCGATTGGTGAAAGACTTGCAGGACGAGGGCACGAGGGCCGTAGGGGGCTACCCTCCCAATTCACTGGGACTCTGCGACATGTTCGGGAACGTCTGGGAATGGACCAGTGATTACTTCAATCCTGAGCAGTCACCTCAGGCCTCGTACAATCCTGCCGGGCCGTTGCGCGGACTGGCTCGAATCGTTCGAGGCGGCTCGTTCATCAGCACCACGTCACAGTGGGCCCGCGGATACCGGTCGTCTATCGAGCCGTCTTACAAGAGTCGATTCACCGGATTCAGAATCTGCCGGACAGCGGCGCCCCGTCCTGTTCTGCCGCCTTCGCAGCAATCGCCGGACTGGTTCAAGCCTTACAACAATCCGCCTTCCGGTTATGAAACATCAATGGGCACACTGTCCTCACTCGTTGCCGGAGCAACTTCAGTTTCGGAATGGAAGGCCCGTCGCGAGCGCATCCAGTCAAAATGGCTCAAGCTGCTCGGCTCAATGGAAACGAACCCTCCTTCTCCTCAAACACGGCTCGTTGAGACGGTCAAAGACCAGAATTACACCGCCCGCCTCATGTATCTCCAGGTGGAAGCGGACTGGTGGGAAAAGATTCTTGTGATGATGCCCGCGAGCGACCTTCAACGCCCGCGCCCGGTGGTGATTGTGCCGTTCTACGACGTGGACACCCCGGCGGGCCGAGACCTCTCGGGACGTCATTTTATGGGGATGGGCGTTGATTCTTATGCCTACATGGCCGTGCAGAAAGGCTACATTGCAGTGGCTATTCGATGGTTTGGCGAAAGTTACGGAGAGTGGTACTCGGAAGCCGTCGCTAACCTGAAAATGCGACATCCTCATTGCACGGGCCTCGGCAAATGGGTGTGGGATGCACATCGCCTGCTCGACTACCTCTACACCCTGCCGGAAGTCGACCGCGACCGTATCGGCATCATTGGCCATTCGCTGGGCGGAAAAATGGCACTGTACGCAGCGGCGTTTGAGCCCCGAATCACCGCCGTGGTCTCAAACGAACTGGGAATTGGCCTTTCCTTTTCGAATTACGACGACTACTGGTACTTTGGCGAGTGCATCGACAAGGTGGACGAGGGAACAGACCAGCATGAGCTCATCGGCCTCATTGCGCCCCGGCCGTTTCTTTTGATCGGCGGCGACACGTATGATACCGCGAAGAGCTGGTATTACATTAACGCCGCGCGCCAGGTTTACCATCTTTACCGCAAGCCTGAGAACATCGGCTACTTCAACCATCACAAGGGGCACATGCCCACGCCGGAAGCCGTCTGGCGGGCCATGGAATGGCTGGCGCATTTCCTGGGGCCGTGCCGCTGATCCTTGCCGCACCTGACAACTCGCGAGTTCCCGTGTTGAAGGCTTTGAACTCTGATAGACTTGGGACCATCAGTTAACGTCTTTTCCATGTCGGAGGAGCCCATGGCAAAGTATCTCATTCAGGCAACCTATTCGGCTGAAGGGTTCAAGGGAGTGACCAAAGACAAGGCTTCGGGGCGAAAAGCAGCGCTCGAGAAAGCTCTGGCAAGTGTTGGGGCCAAACTCGACGCCATCTATTATTCCTTTGGAGACCAAGACGTGGTGCTGATTGTTGATGCTCCGGACAATGCAACTGTAGCGGCAGTTGGCATGGCAGCGTGTTCCACAGGTCTGGCTCGTACAAGCACCACACCGCTGCTTACGATTGAAGAAGCTGATCAGGCCGTTAAGAAGAGCGTGAAGTATCGCGGACCGGGCCAGTAGCCTGAAAACATCAGAGAAACGGACCTTCACCTTCCTTGCGAAGTTGAGTGGGAAACGCTTCGGCTTCTATTCGAGGCGATGAGCGGCGGCCCTGATGGGGCCGCACTCCGCGTCGCAAGGGTTCCTGCGTCGTGTAACTCTTACTGATGCTGAGGCCGGCTTTGCTCAACTTCCAATGGAGAACATTGTCCAGGGTTTCGAAGGCATGTTGCGAAGTAAGGGCGCCTGCCAGTCGAACTCAGGGTGATTTTTCAGGTGCTCGGCAGCATTGAAGTCGATGCCACAACAGTGGCCGGCGGAGGCGGTGAGTGCCATCTTTTCGATCATCGCCGCGTCTGCGCCCTTGTTTTGCACAGCGCCAGCGGGGCCAAAGGGCCGCTGCCAGGAGCCCGACCCTCGAGGCGACAGGTCAATGTGGCCGCACAGTGTGCGCTCGTCGGGCTCTTCCTTCTTATCGTGCGTGTCGTAATGGTCGCCCAGAAACTTCTGGGCCATGGCCATGTCAATCTTGCCCTTGTTTTCGGCCATCAACTGGTTCCAGCGCACGTGCCGCGCGTTGGCGCTGGCGCCCATGTCATTGAGGTCAAAGTTGGTTTCCTCGCTGGCAAGTTTGTGGCTGACCGGGAAGTTAGAGCCCACAAAGCAGCCGTCTTTGGTCCGCCAAAGGTTGACATTTTTCAGCCCCAGTTCCAGGTCCGCGACTTCATTGGTCTTATGGTCGGCAATCAACCAATTGTTGGCATACCCGCCGTTGTTCCCCTCTTTCATGATGCGGACGTAGTCGTCGATGGATTTTGAATACTGCATGCCCTTGCGTGCGCGCACAAATTCTGGAATGCCTGAGGGATCGTAGCCGGAAAAGCCGGAGATGGTTGTTTCCGTGATGGCCAATCCCGCAGAGTTAATTCCGAAATCATCACCGCTGTGGATAAAGCCGGGAAAGCCGTCCATCAGAATCCGATAACCATGCGACGGAACAATATCGAAGATGATGGTCCACCGGGATCCGTCCAGATACTGGGTCCAGCAGTTGTGTGCGATGACGATCTTGCCGTCCTTTGTATAACTGCCGGTCGCGGCAAAGGCGCTGCAATGCTCGGGCACGGCCAGTTCAGCAGACTTCTCAGTCTTGTGGGTTTTGTCGTACTCCTTCACGTAGTAACCCCATTCCATGGCAGCATTCAGCGCCACCACGTCCCAGAGGTCGAGCTTGCTCCCATGAGCGCGCAAGCCATCAGCGATGCCCTGTAGTTCTTCGCGATACTCCGCCTCGATCTTTGGCCACAACATGTTCTTCGCGGCATCGCGATAGAAATCCCATCCGAATTTTTTGCCGTGAGTCTGCTCCAGGACCGTGACCTTGGAGGTGTCTTCGATTCTGTCTGCCAGCAGATAGCCGTGCTGATAACCGATTTCCGCGGGCGTGCCTTCCAGGTGCACGAACGTCCATCCATTTCTTTCCGGACTACGGAACGCTCCTTTCAAGCGCGCATCAGGCTTTGTCTGATGGGTGGCGGAATTGCAGGACACATCCAGCAGCAGGGCGCCGCTGAGGCCGGCCAGAGAACTTTTGATGAATGCTCGTCGATGCATACTTCCCTCCGATCCAGATAATGCAGGCTAGAGTACCACTCAAAGTCCTTAGAGGAAAAGCAGGAAAAACAGTGGTGGATCGTTCAGCAGATGCCGCTGTCGGCCTTGAGAGTGGCGCCACTTGACGCCACTGTTGATCTGGGCCAATATCCGCGGGATAAGAAAGGGGCGATCCTGTGCAAGCTAAAGCACCAGAATCAAGGCAAACACTCTACGAACGGCTTGGTGGTTATGGTGCCGTTGCGGCAATCGTTGATGAATTCCTCCGCCGCCTGCGGGCAGATCCCATGTTTGCCCGATTCGGAGGCGGCCGTAGTCTCGACTCTACACAGCGGGGCCGTGAGCTGCTCATTAGCCAGATGTGCGAACTCTCCGGCGGGCCGTGCAAGTACTTTGGCCGCGAAATGAAGGCGGCCCACGGCGGACTTGGCATCACGACTGGCGAATGGGAAGCCTGCATCCGGCACACTGCCGATGCCCTCGATCACCTCAAAGTTCCCGCTAAAGAGAAAGAGGAATTTCTCGCGATTTTTGAGCGTTACAGGGGTGACATCGTGGAAGCGTGAACGCGCAAGACCAGTTCTGATGTGAAAGTGTGGGACGGTTCATGCCACGACGAATGCCACCTGCCAACCCTAAGGTCTAGCGCGCCGTCCAGCCTCCGTCGATCAGGATGGTGTGGCCGGTGATTAGCGACGCCGCAGGCGATGCCAGGAAGACCACCGCTCCGGTAACTTCCATCGGCTCGCCGATCCGGTGCAGCGCCGCGATGCGCTCGATGGTGTCGGCGCGGAATGCCGGGTTCGCCAGCGCCTCTTCGGTGCCGGGAGTATGGATAAACGTGGGCGCGACGGCGTTCACCGTGATGTTGTGTTTGCCCCACTCCACAGCCAGGCACCGCGCACTTCT
>JAJYJL010000577.1:1333-5967 GCA_021789565.1 Acidobacteriota bacterium | reverse complement strand
GCACGGGCTGTTCGGACGCTGCCGGTGAACGCTATTTTGTCCACTTCCATGTGCCGCGCAAGGGCCTCGCCGGCGGTCGGGCCATAACCCGTCACTACGTTGACCACGCCTTCCGGCACGCCTGCTTCCACGCAGTATTCGGCCAGCTTCATGGTGGTCAGCGGCGTCATTTCTGACGGCTTGATGACCATTGAGCAGCCTGTCGCGAGCGCTGGCGCCACCTTCCAGGCAGCCAGCAGCATGGGATAATTCCATGCGGTGACCATGCCGACCACTCCCACCGGTTCGCGGAGCGTATAGTTCAGGTAATCGCCGTCAACGGGGATGGTTTCGCCATAGATCTTGCGCGTCCATCCTGCGTAGTAGTAGAAGATGTCCCAGGAAGGCGGGATGTCGCCGCGCAGCGCCTCGCGGAACGTCTTGCCGTTGTTCAACGACTCAAGCATTCCCAACTCTTCTTTGTTCTTTTCGATCACCTCGCCGACTCGCCAGATGATCTTTTCGCGTTCGGAGACTTTCATGTTGCGCCACACGCCGGATTCGAAAGTGCGGCGGGCGCTGCGAACGGCGCGGTCAACATCTTCGGCAGAGGCGTCAGGAACAGTAGTTAGTTGCTCGCCGGTGGCCGGATTGATAACAGGAATTGTCTTTCCTGAAGCGGCGTCTTCATATTTCCCGTCGATAAAGAGCTTGCCGGGCTTCAGGGCTTTGATAATTGCGGTAGCTTCCATTGCTTTCCTTTCAAATGCGCATCGCGCGCAGCAAGCCAGACGGCCTTAATCCGTGCAATGCGGCCCGCCGGGGATATCGGAATGTGATTTGGTTGACCAGCTTTTCAAACAATTAAAGATAGTATGAATTCACAGAAAAAAATATTCTTAGCGATCACTGATCGCCTGCGGTTGCCTTCAGGATTCCGGTTCCGCCACCGGTTCAGGCGCCCCTTCTTCAACGAGGTTCCAGCGCTGTTTGTGGATCTTGTGCTTGCCTGTTCCCAGATGGAGAACGAGCAGGACTCCCATCACGCTGGAGATGCCCCAGCCTGCCCGGCCATTGGGAGGCATCACCATCAGCGTGCAGATGCCCAGCGTCCAAAGCAGCGCCAGCACATTGATGACGTTTGTGGAATTGCCCAGGTTCCAGGGCCCGCGCTTTGAAAGCCAGAGCTTCTTTTTCCGCCAGCCCAGGAAAACAGGAATGATGTATGATAGATAGAAACCCACCACGCTGATGGATGTAACAACGGAATACGCGCCGCTGTAAACCATTGCTCCGAAAGAAAGTGCGGCGGAGAGCCACACCGCGTGCGCCGGGGTCCGGTGACGCGGGCTGATGCGGCACCAGAGTTTTGACAGTGGCATGCCGCTGTCACGCGCAAAAGCATAAAACGTGCGGGAAACGGAAGTACAGGCGGAAAGCCCGCAGAACCACATGGCCATGGCGGTGAGTCCCAGAACGACAACCGCAGCCCGGCTGCCCAGTGTCAGTTCAACAATGGCAAGCACGGCAGGGAGAGAATGCCCGCCGGCGTCTTTGGCTCCCAGCACCTGGCTGATGCTGGGGATGACCCACGTAAGCGACATGATCAGCAGATAGCCGAAGAAGCCGGAAACCACCACAGACATCACCATGCCTTGCGGCGCGCGCTGGCGAGGGTCCAGCGTTTCTTCAGCGACGTGTGCTGATGCGTCAAACCCCGTATAGGTCCATTGCGCCTGCAACAACCCCAGCAGGAAGAGCCATGCATAGGGAGCGTGGATACCGCTGGAGGAGGCGGCTGTCAGAAAAAAGTGCAGCGGCCGCTTGGGAGCGAATATCCACAGGGCGCCGATCAGCACCGCAACTCCAACGATGTGGACGGTGACGCTGAAGTCATTCAGCCAGGCAACCCAGCGCGTCGAATAGTGGTTGATGAGCGCCTGAGAGAGCAAAAGGATTCCATACACAATCAGGAGGGTGGAAGTGGTGGACTCGAGGCCGAGCATGGGAGTCAGAAACTGCGCGCAGCCGTAGTCGATTCCGGCAATGGCCGCCACCAGCCCCACGATATTCAGCCACGCTGTGAACCATGCCCACATCGGCCCGCCCAGCTCTGCTGACCAATGGTACATGCCGCCGGAAGTCGGCATGGCAGAGCAGAGTTCCGCCATGCTGAGCGCCACCATCAGGGTCCCCACCGTAGCAAGCGGCCATCCCAGCGTCATTTCGAGGGGACCACCCATTCCCAGCCCATAATCGAACAGGGTGACGGCTCCTGTCAGGATCGAGATGATGGAAAAAGAGATAGCGAAGTTTGAGAACCCGCCGAACCCGCGGAAGAGTTCCTGGGTGTACCCGAGGTGGGCAAGATCCTGTGCGTCTTGTTGTGCCCTGGAAGAAGAGTCGTGGCTGGTGTGAGGAGACTCCATATAAGGAAACCGCCTTGAATTGACAAGTCAGGAGGAGGCTGAACTTGCTTCAGCGCAGGGCGCCGATCACGCCCCACGGGAAGGTCGCCTCCTCCTGGCCATTACGTCCGATTGAGTGTCAGTGCAGATCGAGCAGGTTAGAACACGATCCGCGCCCCGATTTGCCCTTCGCGAGCGCCCGCGAATTCATACAACCCCTGCGCCGCCGTAATGCAACCGAAGCCACAGAGTCCCGTGCTGGGATTGTTGGGGCTCGTGATCTTCATGTTCGGCGCACCCAGGTTGGTGTGGTTCAGGACGTTCACAAAGGACCCTTCGAGATGTAGGGTAGCATGTTCGGTGAGCCGGAAGGTCTTGGAAAGTCCCAAATCCCAGTCGATGGTTCCGGGGCCTTGCAGGCTGCCCACGCTCGCCATGCCGAACCGACCGATGGGAGGATGCGCGGCCGAGGTGCCCGCCTGGCAATCTCCGCCTGGGCATGCGAACCCTGAAGCAAGGAACCACTCGCCCGCGCTGGGGTTACCCGGTGAGACTGCGCCAACACGGTCCGGAAGCTGATTGCGGCCTTCAAGCCCGATCCCGGTTCCGGAAGGATCGGCGCCGGAGAAGTAGGGCGTCAGGAACGGTCCGGACTGCACTTCAAAAATGTTGCTCATCTGCCAGCCGCCGATTGCGGCGTTGAGTACCCGGCTGGAGGAGTTCGCGAAGTGCTGGCCCCTTCCGAAAGGAAGCTGGTAAATGACCGTGGTCAGCCAACGATGGCGAGGGGCGTAGGTGTTGCCATATTCCAGGTTCCGGTTATAAAGGTCACCCGACCGGTTGCAGGCCGTCTCGCCGCAGAAACCTCCGTTGCTCGAAGGCCCCTGGTTGTCGGCCAGGTTACGGGAAAAACTGTAAGTGCTGTCGAAGGTAAGCCCTGCCCCGATGCGGCGCTGTACCTCAATTTCCATAGCGTTGTAATACGCTGTGGCGCCGATGTCCCGCGTGTTGACTGTCCCCCAGTTCGGGAAGGGGCGGGAACTCAGCGGTTGCAACTGATAAGGAGTGGTGGAAGGCAGCGACTGGTTCCAGTTGGGTGCCCAAACCAGTTGCGTGGTCTTCATGCCAATGTAGGAGAGGCGCAACCCGGTTTCGAAACCGAGATTATGCTCGACGGAGAGGCCCCACTGGACTGCGTAAGGCTCTTTCCAGTCCACCTGGTTGGCGGTGCCGAAATAGGCCGTGCCGTATTGCGGCGCTCCGAAGCCTGCTCCGCCGGTTCCTGTCTGCGGCCAGGCAAATGCCGGGCCCGTTCCAGTTTGCGAATTGAGGAACTGCCGCGTAAAGGCCTGAGCGGTGCCTGTCAGGGAGTAGTAGACACTGCCCATCGTGGCCGCCTGGTATGCTCCGACGCTGCCGCGCACAACCGTCTTGTCATTGCTGAACGGCTTGTACGCAAAACCAAATCGCGGCATGAAGCGTTTGGATGTAAGGCGAAGCCCCTGCGGGAAGCCCGTCTGCGAGGCCGATAGTACCGGCGTGCAAGGAGCTCCGTTCATCGAGGTGGGGTCAGAGGCCGTGGCCGGGATGTTCGGGTTGGGGCAGGCGTCAAACGACTGCAGGAACGGAGGAGAGAGAATGTTTGCAAAACCATCCGGGTAAATGACCTGGCCCGACCGGGCAATGTGGTTGTTGAAATTCCCGATGTTACCGCTGGCATCCGTATAGCCCGGATGATATTCCCATCGCAGACCATAGTCGAGGGTCAGCCGGGAATTGACGCGGAAACTATCCTGCGCATAGAGCGCCAACTGGTGCGCTCTGCCGTTGTTATCCTGCGTCACGTTGTCCACGTCCGATTCGTTTGGAAGCCCCATCAGAAAATCGGCGAAGTCGTTTCCCGTAAACATTCCGTTAAAACTGAATGTCCCATAATTGTCCGCGCCGAAAAATCCCAGCGGAGTAATCGCCCGGACCTTGCGCAGGTCAAACCCGAACTTGAGGGTGTGACGGCCGCGCACCCAGGTGAGGTCATCCAAGAATTCGAAAGTTTTGGATTGGCTGGCTGAGTTCAGCCGATCAACTCCCAAGTTCGTGGCAAGGCCGCTGAAGTCCACCTCCGTGACGCCGTTCCACCAGAGATTGGATACCCCGTTCAGCCCCAACGCGCTGGTGAAGGCTTTGCCGTCAAAGGGGTTCGAACTTCCCGAAATGTCGTTTGTAATTCCGAAGCGGAACTCGTTGAGC
>JAJYJL010000577.1:0-1323 GCA_021789565.1 Acidobacteriota bacterium | reverse complement strand
GGTCAGCGTGTATGTGGCGGAGGCCACCAGCATGCGAACGTGCTCATAGTCGGAGCTCGAGGGGATAAGAAGTTCTTGAGGAGAAAGTTGGCTGATATTCTTGAAGGTGTATCGGGCGAAGACTGACAGCTTGGAACCGAAGTTCTGATCGCCGCGGACGTCGAATGTATTTGAGTCCAGGTTGGCGGGGGCGTTCACATTGTAGTTGTTGCTTGTGAAGGCAGTATTGTTGTTTGGCTCGGGGTAAAGCTTGAGAACCGCCTGCGCAATCGGGCTGATGTTGGTCACCTGGTTGTTCTGCAAAGGGGCCCCTGTATAGGGGTCAACGAGTTGTTGGGTCGGGTCGTTGCAGAGGCCGCCGGTAAAGCCTGCCGTGCAGAGCGATGAGAGGTCGCCGTTCCGCATGGCATCCGTAGGAACTGTGTTCTGGATGACCCCGCTGCGCGGAAACCGGAAACCTTCGAAGTCGGCAAAGAAAAAAGTCTTGTCGTGCCCGTTATAAAGATGCGGAATCACGACTGGCCCACCCAGACTCCCGCCGAAGTCATTCGCTACCTTCTTGGGTCTGGCAGTGGCGCCGAAAGGAATGGCATCGAAAGCTGCGTTCTGGTGGTACCAGAATCCGCTGCCGTGGTACTGGTTGGTGCCGCTCTTGGAGGTGGTGGTAATGTCAGCCGGATCGCCATACTCGGCCGGTGCGCCTACCCCCTGCACTCGCATTTCAGCCAATGACTCAGCGGAGGGGAAAGCGTCGCGCAATGGGCCGTTGCCAGTGTCGTCAGTGGTCGAAATCCCGTCCACGGTGAACTGTGACTGGCTCTGCAGACCTCCCTGGATTGAGACATTGCCGTTTTTGTCCGGTTGCACGCCGGGAAGAATGGTAAGCAGGTAGTAAGGGCTGTTGCCATTGGCCGAGGCCCGGTAGTTCGTCGGCAGGTTGTTAATCTGGAGAGTCTGGTAATTGGATGAAATCGTGGCATTGTCGGTGGTGATTACGCCCATCGCTTTGCCATTGACCGTAACCGACTGGGTGACTTCGCCTACTCGCAACGTGACATTAGCGCGCAGCGTCTGCCTTGCTGTTAACTGAAGGTTTGTTACTTGAGATGACTCAAATCCAGACTTGCTGACCGCGACGGTGTAGTGGCCTGGCTTGGCATCCACCAGCGTGTAGTTGCCGCTTGAGTCCGTAGTTGTCGTCCGGGTACTGCCTTCGTCCGCATAAGTGATCAGGACTTTCGCGCCCGGGACTACCGCCCCTGACGTGTCTTTCACCGTCCCCAGCAACGTCCCGAACGTTGATTGCCCCTGGAGCCTTCCGGA
>JAJYJL010000576.1 GCA_021789565.1 Acidobacteriota bacterium | reverse complement strand
AATAAGAATGTGCGCGTGGATCTTCCATTAGTGGGTGACGCTCGCGAGATTCTGCGAGCCCTGAGTGAAACGGTGGGTGAGCATATTCGGCGCGGTAAGGGTGCGGCCTCCAGCGCGCGGCGAAAGTGGCTGGAGCAGATTGAGTCGTGGCGGCAGAAGCATCCGCTCACTTACGACAAAGAGGCCGAATGCGTGAAGCCTCAATATCTGGTCGAGGCCATTTCTGAGCAGGCAAGCGAAGACGCCATTGTCTCAGTCGACGTCGGCCAGCATCAGATGTGGACCGCGCAGTTTTACCATTTTCGGCAGCCGCGCACCTGGCTTTCATCCAGTGGGCTGGGATCCATGGGCTACGGCTTCCCGGCTGCCATGGGCGCGCAAGTGGCGTTCCCGGACCGCCAGGTAATTGCCATCGTGGGCGATGGTGGATTCCAGATGACGATGAGTGAGCTGGCAACGCTTTCGGAATACAACATCCCGGTGAAAATCGTTGTCGTCAATAATCAATCGCTCGGAATGGTCCGGCAATGGCAGCATATGTTTTTTGAGAAGCATTATTGCGATGTCGGCCTGGGGCCCGTTCCTGACTTCGTGAAACTCGCGGAGGCCTACGGCATCCGGGGAGCAAAGGTAGAACGTCGGGTTGACTTGAGGGAGGCGCTGGCTGGTTTTCTGAGCGGTCGCGAACCCCGATTGCTGGATGTCCGCGTGGATCCCGAAGAAAACGTATTTCCGATCGTGCCGCCCGGAGCGTCCCTGGCGGAAATGCTGGTTGAGGCGCCGGCACGGGGGGAAGGAAAGTAGGGGAAGACCCGGGCGGTCAGCCCGGAGGAGCGGAGTCATGGCTCCGGCAAAAAGCCGCGCACGGGGATTGATCCGCGGTGAGAGGTCAAGATGCAATGGATTCTCGCGCTCGAAGCTGAAAACAACCCGATCGTCCTGGGCCGGGTGCTGAACGCGCTCCGGCGCAAGGGGATTGTGGTCATCACCCTGGTCGTCGAAACACGAAGGGCTGAGCTTTCACTGACGGCGCTAGTCGCTTCGCCGAAAGAGCGCGTCGAGCACATCGCCAATTTCCTGGCGGGGGTAGCGGGCGTTCGGAATGTGACGCACTACCGGCGTGAATCTTTCGCTGTTCTTTGGCGCCATAGTTCGCGTGGTGTTCTGACTTCCTCCCCGGATACGGAGCGGGGAGCGGATTTCAGGAGGGATTCGTGTCAAACAAATTGGAAATCAACCGCCGGGAATTCTTGAAAGCGAGTACAAAGGCAGCCGTGGGACTCTCGGCGCTTGGCGGAGCGGGCGCGATCGAGCCTTCTGCCCGGGCGGAAGCGAGCCCGCTTGCTTCGCCGCCCTCCGCCAATCCGGCGCCCGCGCCCAAGGCTAACTGGCCGCATTGGCGAGTCGGACCGCATTGTTGCCCCTGGGATGATTGACCAGCACATCCACGGAGCTTGTTGGTCATGACCTCATGGAGGCTACGGAAGAGGCGGTAACTGCGGTCGGCCGCTTCCTGGCGCGGCAAGGGACCCTCGCCGGCAGCGCGCTCACCCTTGACCTCGCCTTGCGGAACTTGATCCGGTTCAGCGGCCTCCGCTTCCAGGAGTGCTTGGCGTGCGCAACCATCAATCCGGCGCGATTGTTGGGCGTCGAGAAGCGCAAAGGCGTCATCGCGCCGGGCGCTGACGCCGACTTGGTGGTGTTCGACAAGAACTACTCGCTTACGCAAACCTATGTTCGGGGCCAGCCCGTGCTTTAACCCTCACGCCGCCATCGCTGGCCGTTCTTAAGACAAAGAATGAAGTTTGTTAGGTTCCATAATTTTTCTCGAAAAAAGACTTTACTTGCCTCGGGCTGCGTGATATTCAGTGTTCGTTTTTGGTGTGGCTGGCGCGGGCGGCCGCATGGTTCGTGGGGCTCTCGAGGATGACAACTTCGCGGAGGGCATTTCTAAAGACTGGTCTGGCAGGTGCGAGCCTGGCGCTGGGCGGAACAGGCGCGATGGCGGAAACCCCGTTGGAAGCCGAAGAGCAAAATCAGATTTCCGCGAATCTTCAGGAGTTAGTGGGGAAGGTTCGCCTGGGTGCGGAATTTTTCCTGAACAAAACGGCAACCGAGGACAGCGTGCGGAAGCATTTCCGCATGATGCAATCCTATGGCTTCACGGTGGCGCGAATCTTCATCATTTGGGACGACATCGAGCATAGCCCGGGAGTCTGGTCTTTTGAACGCTATGATTGGATTTACAACGCGGCGCGGGATACGGGGATTAAGATCGCCGCCACGCTTTGTTCGGAAGATCCGCCAGGCTGGATGGACCTGACGCCGTTTTATCACCACCGCATGAATTTGAACGATCCCCGACATCGCGCGCACGCGGCGGCCTATCTGCAAAACGTCGTTAGCCGTTACAGAAATCACCCTGCGCACGGCGCGTGGCTGCTGATGAACGAGCCGGCCCCCTTCTATTTCTACGACGGTCCTACGATGGAAGCTTTTGCCAGATGGCTGGAGTCCAAGTATGGCACGGTGGAAAAGTTGAACGAGCACTGGTTCCGGCCGCTGGAGAAGTTCTCTGATGTCCGGGTAACTCCCGATCAGTGGGATTCCTACTGGGTGGACTATCACTCCTTCGTTGATTGGCATGAATTCAATGACGACAACAACATCGTCGAGATCCTCAAATGGATCAAAAGCGAGGTTAGAAAGTATGACTCGGTTCATCCGACGCACATCAATCCTACCGGCGGAAACCGATGGGCGGAGGGCCGAGTCGTGGATTTTCTCGGAGCTTCGATCCACCCGGCCTGGCTTTTTGGCGACTATCAGCGGAAAGAATTCGGTCTGGCCTTTGCTTACCACATCGATCTCCTCGCCAGCGCCGCGGGAACAAAGCCGTGGTGGGTAACTGAATTGCAGGGAGGGCCGACCATCTACACCGGTCACCGGCCAATGAATCCCACCGCAGACGAACTGGCCCTCTGGCTATGGGACGCTTTTGGAGCGGGGTGTAAGGGCGTGGTTTTCTGGCTCTGGAATCCCAGGGTGCTGGGACGGGAGGGCGGCGAATGGCAACTGGTGAGTCTCGATGCTGTGCCTTCAGACCGGCCAGCGGCTGCAAAAGGCGTTCTCGATGCCATTGGCCGCATGCCGTTTATAGCAGACGCAACACCCCAGCCGCCGAAGACGGCAATTCTCTATAATCGTCAAGTCTCGTTGCTGATTGAAATTGATGGGCAGACTCAGCATCGCACGAACGAAGCGGCGCTTTCGTTAATGGGTTGCCACAAGGCGCTTCGGCGCAAACACATACCAACCGCTTTCCTCGGTGTCGATGAGCTGAAATCCGGCAAAGCAAACAGCTACGACACGCTGTATCTTCCCTACTGCTACTCCTTGGACAACGGCTAGATTTCAGCGTTGAAGGATTTTGTAAGCCAAGGCGGGACACTCTGGGCGGAGGGTCTCGTCGGATGGAAAAATGAACGGGGCGACGTCCGGCCTGATTTGCCTGGCGGTTTGAGTGAAATCTTCGGATGGCGGGCCTACGTTGCGGACGTGGATCCCGTTGAAGAACCGTACTCAGTGACTGAAGCCAACGAAAAGGGCGGTGAACTGTGGAAAATCCCTCTGAAATTGCAAGGCGCGCAAGCGCTGATGAGGGACCGTGAAGGCAAGCCGTTTTCCACAGAGCATGCTTTCGGGAAAGGGAGAGCGATCTTTTATGGGTCGGCGGTCAGTCTGGCATACTTTCGTCGCGACAGCCCCCAAATCCTGGATTGGATAGCGTCGCCTGCAATTAAAGCCAACTCTGATTCGCTTGTCCAGCTCGTGAAAGCGCCGGAACAGGTGGGATTCAGGTCTCTTCACCATTCATCGGGCCCATTGGCGATTCTCACGAATTGGGATCAAGACAGCGAAATCGAAGTGAGGTTCAGCGGACTATACGCGACGGTTACCGATCTGGTCTCGAACTCCCTGGTCAAGATAACACGCCGTGGACAACACACGTATGCCGCAATGACCCTTCAGGGCGGCAAGGCTTGTGCGCTGAAAGCGAGTCAATAAAGGCCGTGTTTCGAAGCAAGCTTTTCAATGTGCTGATGTATCGCGCCGGCGAGGAAGCCAAAGCGGAAACACCGGCTGAAATTGGAGTATCCATGCGATCCAAAATCCTACTGCCCGCTTTCATCCTGCTGGGAAGCGCTTTTGCCATGGGTCAAAGCACCGAGCGGATGGTGGACAAGTTCATGCCGAACCCGCTGCAGCCTCCGGAAGTCGTCACTTACCAGATGCAGCAGTTTCTGATGCAACGCCGGCCCCGGCTTCCTCATCCCGCGAGCGCCGCACAGTGGACGGCTCAAGCCCGAAGGATCCGAGCCCACGTTTTGAACGACATCATTTATCACGGCTGGCCAAAGGCTTGGTTGGATTCTCCGCCGAAATTCGAAGACATGGGAGCTGTTCCTGTTCCCGCGGACGCCGGATACACGCTGAGAAAGTTCCGCTACGAGGTCGTTCCAGGATTTTACTCGACCGCTGTCTTGTACGAGCCGGCGCACCAGGAGGGCAAAGCCCCCGCCGTGCTCGATGTGCTGGGCCATTTCCCGACCGGCAAGACGTCGCCCTTTGAGCAGAAACTCTGCATTGACCAGGCGCTGCACGGCATGATCGCGCTCAGCATCGCGTTCATTGATATGGGCGAACTGAGGCTGAAAGGGAACGAGCATTATTTTGGCTCGGACCTTGACTTGGTAGGCGTGAGCGGCGTGGGCTTGTTCTACCTCGCGATGCGTTGCGGCCTGGATTATCTCTATGACGATCCTCGTGTGGACCGCGGCCGCATCGCGGTTACCGGCCTCTCGGGCGGCGGCTGGCAGACGATTCTGCTTAGTTCCCTTGACCCGCGGGTGCTGGTGTCGATCCCCGTGGCGGGCTTCACTTCGCTCCAGGGAAGGTTTGAGCGGCTGCCCGGAGAGCCGGGCGACTACGAGCAGCTTGCTCCGAACTTGCTCGACGGCCAGGACTACCCGACGTTTGCCGCATTGCGCGCGCCCCGGCCGACCCTCGAGATTTACAACGCCGAGGACACATGCTGCTTTCGCGCGCCCCTGGTGAAGCCTTATATCTTCGACGCCGTTCGGCCCTTCTTCAGTCTGTACGGGAAGGAAGACGTATTCCAGTTTCACACGGACACCCAGGTTTCCGCGCACAACTACCAGCGCGACAATCGCCAGGCAGCTTACCGATTCTTCTCAACGTATTTCTACCTTCCCAGCAAGCCGGATGATATCCCGGTCGGGCAGTACCTCAAGAGTTACAGCCAACTGGCCTCGGGTATTCCGGCCAACAATCTGACCGTGCTGGGACTCGCGAAGCGGTTCGCCGCGGAAATCCACCACCCGGCGGTCCCCGCCTCTCCCGTGGCCCGGGCTGCGTGGACGAAATCCCAGCGAGCAGAACTCAGCAAGGTCGTGCATTACCGGCCGGTCACTGTGGCGCACGCATGGTACATGGCCGATACGTACTACAGCACCGTCGAGTCGATTTCGTTCCGGTTCGCCCTCAGCAATGGCCTGAGCGCCACCGGAGTCTGGGCCAAATCCACTTGGACGCCCAAGGGCGCGCCGATGACGATCATGGTCAATGATGGCGGCCGCGCCGGCGCGGATGCAGAGGTCTGGGACCACGATCCCGAAATCCCGGACCGCATCGACCGCGGCGAGCAGGTGCTGGCGCTTTCGATCCTGTTCACCGGCGATGATAATCCGCTCAAAGCCGACGTTGGCAACTTCGGCTATATGATGACGGCGGTGGGCGCGCCGCCGCTCGGCCTCGAGGCGGCGCAGTTGATCGGCATCGCACGCTGGGCCCAGCAACGCTGGCATCCTTCGCGCCTTCGGCTCGAGAGCTCGGGGATCCGCATGCAGGTGGTATCCCTGGTGGCGGGCGCGCTCGATCCGCATTTGTTCAAGAGCATTACCATCCATCA
>JAJYJL010000575.1 GCA_021789565.1 Acidobacteriota bacterium | reverse complement strand
CCCGCTCTTCCACCACTTGCCACCGGCTGCTGTAATAATAATCGCGGGTCACACTCGTCACCTTGCGCACCCGCCGGGTCAGCCCGTCGTAGGCGTAGGTCGAAACCGTTGTCCCGCCGCTCTTCACGCTCATCAATCGATTCCAGGCATCATACCCGCAGGTAAAGCTGCTGGCAAGGGCCAAAGGCTGCGGAATCGTGGTCGCATTGCCGTCCAGGTCATAAGCCGGCACCGCCCAAGCCGTGCCCGAATTGGTCGTAATACCCGAAATCTCATTGGCCTTGCTGTTCGAGCGGTTCTGGTCCAATGTCGTCGTGCCGTTGACCAGGGTTTTGTAACCGGTGGTCGTCCCGTGCCAGTTGCCGGTCGGGTCGAAGTTGAAGTCCTCCTCCCAGGTGGGCGTGGTGGTCAGGCCGGTGCGGCCCGCGTTGAGCGTGCCACGCTTGAGGGCCGAGAGCCGGTTCAGCCCGTCATAGGCGTAATACTCGTCCTGGTTGGCGCTCAGGCCGTCGGCCACCAGATTGTCCCGCCACTGGCGGTTGCTGTCCCGGTCAAAGCCGTATTGGACCCGCTCCAGGGCGGTGCCGGTGCTGGTCTTGAGCCAGCGCTGATCGGCCACCCGCCCGAAGCGGTCCAGGCCGGTGTATTGGTCGCCGGCGTCGCCATTGGCCTCGCCGCTCTGCTTGATGTAGGTCAGGGCCACTCCCGGCTGGGAGGAATAATTGGCCTCCACGATCTCATAGGCTCCCAGATACGTCTAGCCGAGCACGACGGTTGTAATCGAAATGATGGTCGGCGTATTGGCCCGGGGCCGTGTTGCTGGTCGTCTCTGGGGTGATGCTTGCGCCGTCTTACTGGCCGGTTCTCCGCCCAACGTCGTAGGCGCAGGCGTCATGGACATCGGACTACGACGTTTACGACCCGCTTCAAGTGATGGTGATGGACGATGGACGTGGCGTTGGCGGCGCTGTGCCGCTGCCGTGTGACGGACTGTGCGATGCCGCCTCCCTTGCCCGGCAAGGAGTGCAGTGTCCGGGGTCTAATTCGCCGCTCCACCTTCCGACGGACGTGTAGTGCTATACCAGTTCTTTCGCGCGAAATCGCCATAGAGCCAGCAACAACATGATGATCACAAAATCCAAGGCATACAGGCTTAAGAACAGCACGTTCTTCCAGTTAATGAGGCTGCTGTAATAGACTTGCGAAAATATGCGGAAATCTCGGTAACTAGGCAAAATATAGTAAAGGGGATTATGCTCCGAATAAAAGCTATTTCCTGAAAAGAAGCTCAACACGGCAGCTACCAAGGGATGCACCAAGAGCGACAGCAGCATCGCTACTGAGCCGAGCATGAGTTGTCCGCAGAACATCAGCCACGGTGCCCACTTGATTGCTGGATTGAGACTGAAAGATTGGATGTGGGCAAAAGTGACAAGCGCCAACGCCATCATAAGAGCATAGCCCGCCATCACCAAGACGCCACCAAGGTATTTCCCAAGAAGGAATTGATCCCGCGAAAGTGGCTTCGAAAGCGTTAATCGGATGGTCCCTTTGCGAATTTCAGAAGATACAGCCGTGCTGAAGATAAATAAGCTCACCAGGTCGCCACCCAGTGCAGCAATCTCATAAATCTCAGTTTGGTATCCCGACGATTCCGCCTTCAAAGACTGCCGAAGTCGTTGTTGCTGCTGTTTGCTCATGGCGTTGGTACCTCCAGTGGAATCGGCGGCCGCCTGGTAGGTGTATTGCTGAGTTATGTCCTTGCGCTCGGAGGACATTTCGACCGAACAAAAAATAATCAATGCTAACCAAGCCAACATCACACTGAGTAACAGGCGTTGATGGAGCAATGAACGAACGCTGTCACAGGCAATGAGAAAAACAGTCCTCACGCTTTGGTGTGCGAATTAATGGCGGAAAGGAAGATTTCCTCCAGGGATTGCGCCTCGATTTCCCGCCGTATAATTTCGACATTGTGCTCGCGCAACAATTCCTCGATGGTTTGTTGGAAGATCTCGTCGGGGCAACGGATCGTCACGTGTCCTTGAGCCAACACCACCTCAGCCGTCATAGCCGCCAACGCCTCTATCACGGGCGCAGACAGTTCCTTAACGATCAACTTGGTGCTTTTAGCTGCCGACAGCTCTTGCAAGGTTCCAACACGTTTAAGCTCTCCATTTTGCACGATGGCCACGCGGTCACAGACCGATTCCAATTCCGACAGAATGTGTGAACTGATAAAAACCGTCTTACCCCGCCGCTTCAATTCAAGGAGAATATCTCGGAACGCTTTTCGTCCGACGGGGTCCAGGCTGGCGGTAGGTTCATCCAAGATCAACAAATCCGGATCATGAAGCATGGCCTGCGCAAATCCAATCCGTTGCGCCATGCCTTTGGAGTATTTGGCAACACGCTTTCCCGCCGCGTCCTCCAGTTGCAGGCGCTTTAAGAGCTCATCGATCCGTGCGGAACGTGTGCTGTTGGCCATGCCGCAAAGTTTGGCGTAAAAATTCAATAATCGTCGACCCCGATAATAGTTGTGCAGATTAACCGACTCCGGTAAATACCCTATCCGTCGATGAACCTCGGTTTCCGCAGCGGGCTGATCAAAGACGTATGCCGCGCCACTGCTGGGACGAATCAAATTGAGCAGAAGGTGAATCGTGGTGGTTTTACCCGCACCGTTCGGCCCCAGAAACCCGAAAATTTCGCCTTCCTTAACCTCCAAATCCAGCCTACACAGAGCAGCGGTATCATCCCCCCACCAGCCACTACGGTAGGTCTTGCAAAGATTTTCAAGGCGAATGGCGGCCATGTTATCCGTTGAGCAACTTTGCGATCAATTGCTTCAGGTCTTTGTCGTTCGCGGAATAGCCCACACGAATCCACCGCACTATGCCCTGTTTGTCCACCAGCACCAAGGTTGGAAGTGCCTGCACACCATACTTGTTTCCAACCTTCCCGTTTTGGTCCAAAAGCACGTGAAAAGTGTAGTTCCGGAAATCCATGAATTGACGAACACGATTCGCTGGATCGCCTAGATTGACGCTCAGGATTTCCAAACCACGATCTTGAAATTTGTGGGCCAGTTCCTGCAATCCGGGCATCGCCATTCGACACGGGCCACACCAAGTAGCCCAAAAATCCAACAGGACGACTGTTTGCCCGAGACAGGATTTTAACGTGACGGTGTGGCCTGACAAGTCTCTCAATGTAAAGTGTGGGGCAGGCTGGCCCACCTCGATATTTCCCATTTCCTGCACTGGCCCCATTCCTCGGTCGTGCATGACAACCTTGACTTGATATTGGATGGCTATGCTTGCAACTGCAAACAACACCCCCACGACGATCCATAGAACTTTCAGACGCCATTGCACTCTTTTACGGATTTCTTTATAGGTCCAGTAATGGACGGACGCCAGTGGTGGAAGACCTGGTCCGGACGGGCCACTTGGTGAAGCCTAACTTCCCTCACAGGCATTCGCCACCTCTGTTGCATCCTCCTTTAACCTGCCACAGTAGTCTCTTCCAGTCCCTATCTTCTCTAGTATGATGGGTGTTGGCTCTACACCTATCGTTGCCAGCTCTGGTTCTATTTCTATCGGGCCCTTCTCGGGGAGCTTGTCTAACAGGTCTAAAATGCACATAATGGTATCCGCAGTCAAGCGAGCAACGGCTGCTGCGCAAGATGGGCAGCCGCTCGAAGGCGGTGAAGGCGGCGTTAGCGGTTGACCCGGCGGTGGAAAAGGAAATGGGGATGGTCCTGGAAATGTGAAATAGGGGGGAAACCAAGCTTGTAAGCCAAAAATATCTGTTCTTAGTATCGGATTATTGGCGACAAACGCGTAAACATTAATCCCATTCCTGCCACTCCCAAGAATGCGCCTGTAAAGATAGCCTGCCAGCAGACCCAGGAGACGGCGGATCTTGTAACTCGAGAGGATTAGGAGCAATTTTGCCCCTATCGTGACGAACCCTAGCTCTCTCGCGGGGTCCCTGGTGATCCAGACGCCGAGCTTGGGATGTAGATACCGATATCGCACCTGGTAGAGTCCGGTTTCCGAGTCCCACCGGTAATCATCATAGAGGGTTTCCCAGCCATAGCTGGAAGCGGAGCGGCTGCCGAAGTTGGCGTCCATGAACCGCACCGCGCCGTAGGCGTCATAGCCGTAACGCTCCACCACCGTCCCGGCCGTGTTGACCACCGCCGTCGCGCTGAAGGCGTCGTGCAGCGCATAGAGCCGCTCGTTGGGCGCCTGGCAACTGGAACTGGAGCTCTGCGAGGTCACCCGATCCCGCAGAACCAAATCGTCCTGGTGGCGCAACCCCCACACAAACTCCCGCTCCGGGCAGCCCGGCGCGGGCGTGCTCACCCGCTCCTCCACCACCTGCCACGGGCTGCTGTAATAATAATCCCGCGTGACGCTGGTCACCTTGCGCACCCGCCGGGTCAGCCCGTCGTAGGCGTAGGTCGAAATCGTTGTCCCGCCACTCTTCACGCTCATCAATCGATTCCAGGCATCATACCCGCAGGTGAAGCTGCCGGCAAGGGCCAAAGGCTGCGGAATCGTGGTCGCGTTGCCGTTCAGGTCGTAGGCCGGCACCGCCCAGGCCGTGCCCGAGTTGGTCGTAATGCCCGAAATCTCGTTGGCTAGGCTGTTGGAGCGATTCTGGTCCAAGGTCGTCGTGCCGTTGACCAGGATCTTGTAGCCGGTGGTCGTGCCGTGCCAGTTGCCGGTCGGGTCGAAGTTGAAGTCCTCCTCCCAGGTGGGCGTGGTGGTCAGCCCGGTGCGGCCCGCGTTGAGCGTGCCGCGCTTGAGGGCCGAGAGCCGGTTCAGCCCGTCATAGGCGTAATACTCGTCCTGGTTGGCGCTCAGGCCGTCGGCCACCAGATTGTCCCGCCACTGGCGGTTGCTGTCCCGGTCAAAGCCGTATTGGACCCGCTCCAGGGCAACAGCATTACTTACATCGTCTTGAGCACCGAGTCTATGTCTCCAGAAGGATCGCCCTGCTGTTGCTTGGCGAATTCCAGCACTGCGCGCACTGCCGCGCGTTGCTCAGAGCTCAGGAGGGCGATCCTCCCTTCGGCAGAGGCGGCAAAAGGCCCTTCGGCCAACAGGCTGAAAATGACGGAACCCACTATTGTGTCTGCCTCCTCAATGTCTGATACCATGGCCAGCAGGTATGCCGGTAGGAAAAAATGATAAGCTTCCGGCGTGAAGAAAAATATGGCCTCGGATTGAGGCTGGAGAATATTGACCCGCATTTCCTTCCAGTGGTGTCCCTTGAACACTGCGGCAACCTCCTCGGATTCCGGATCGCACCCGCTGACTAAAGCAGAGTCTCCGGGGTACGCGACGTCCGAAAACGCTCGCTCAATCGTTTGTGCTAAAGCTAAAGGCCCCATATTCACTTGCCCCTCTTTTCAGCCTGGCTAGCACTTGCGCGCGATGATGTTCGCGCAATTCGCAGCGGCTTTCCACGCCTCGGCCGCTGCCTGTCTATGGCCGGGGTTCCCGCCCCTATAGCACGTGTTGTTGATGAGGTCCCTCGCTGTGGCACATGCCTCATTCTTGGCTTGGTTGGCTTTAAGTGTAGCGCAATCCTGACCCGAATTACATGCTCGCTTGCCCGACTTGCACGCGGCATTCACAGCGGCCTGCAGGGCGGCATGTTGCGCTGGGGTACAATCGCCATATCTTTGGCTCGGCGGGTTGCTCCCCCGAGACCCGGAGAAAGCATGGAGGATGGCCCGTAGCAATTCGTACGCCGCGCACACCCCGAGTGCTGCAATGAGCCGTTCGAGTAATGCGAGCAATGCTACGGGGATGGCCATCTCTCCGAACTGTGTCCCGTACGGATCCGCGTAGTTAGCTGGCGAATCTTCGGCATAGCTATAGAGATTCAAGCCTTCCACGTATTCTAGCAAGTCTCTGCTGAGCCACGCTCCGAGCTTCGGATGCAGGTACCGATATCGCACCTGATACAGTCCGGTTTCGGAGTCCCATCGGGAATCGT
>JAJYJL010000574.1 GCA_021789565.1 Acidobacteriota bacterium | reverse complement strand
GCAGATGAGGGACTGGTTCGACACTCTACGTGTGCGAAAGCGGGGCGTGGGCCGCGAAATGACGTGTATCCGCCCGGCGGGGGACTGAAAGCCCGAAGAGTTGCTGAGGGGTTTCATCTCCGCAAATCTTGTATGACATAAGGGCTTCGATTCGTTTGGCGCCGCATTCCATAATCCATCGGTATCGAACGAGGCCCTGCCGGAGTCAGTAGCCACGACTCTTTGGCCGGGCATGAAGATTTGTGTCAAGCCGAAGGCCGGCAGTTTCGAGGTGGTTTTCCATGTTGTGTGGGTAGGAGGGAAGACGGGAAACGCGGGCGAAGTCGGAATCCAGTATGCGACCGGTTCAAAACTCTTTGGCATCAGATTTCCGGAGTAATTTCTAAAACGACTTGGCGCTCCGGCTGCATAGTGGCCGCCCATCGTCTTCTTATTGCTCGCTGGTATATTGCCCAGATTCGGACTAGAATTCCCCTTGTGAGTGGAATGGTCAGTGCGGCGCGTCTAACTCGTCGCTCTCTGTTTGTGATGGCGCTCATGTTGGCGTGCGCCTTTTCCGGAACGCCCTTCAGGTCTTTGGCCTTTCAAAACCAGGAACCTCCCCCGCAAGACATCTCTTTTTCAGTCAATGGGACGATTACGGAACAATCCTCTGGAAAGCTCACAGTGGATAGCGGCCAGAACATGATGTTTACCGTGGTGTACGATTCCACAACGAAGATTGAGCATGAGGATGGCAGCCCCGCCAAAGCCTCTGACCTCCGCGTGGGGATTAAAATTCTCGCAAAAGGAACTCTTACCGAGGCGGGTGATGTGATCGCGAAGACGATTACGATTGAATCCGGCTCAAAGGGGTCGTCAAAGTGAGAATACGGTTTCGCTAGCGGGGCAATTCTTGCCAGATTGCGAAGGGTTTTCCTTTTTTCCTCTCAACCGCCCCACGATAAATAAAGCCGGCGGCCGTTACGTCCCAGATCGCGATGCCGCACGACTTAAAGACTGTTACATCCTCGGTCGATTTACGGGATGGTGTGCTTCCGGCCACAATGTCCTTCAATTCCACAACCTCATCCCAGCTTCGATTGGCTGCCTCGAGTCCCTGCACAAGATCGCCGGCTTCTTCGTGAGCCTGATCGATGGAATCGACTGCGATGACTGCGGCTCTTCGCAGCACCGCGTCATCCAATTCCCGGCGGCTGGCCATGTTGGCTCCGATGGCGTTGACGTGGGTCCCCGGACGGAGCCATTCGCCCTTGACGACGGGTTCCGCCGAAGTCGTCGCTGCGACCACGATGTCGCCAAAACGCGCAGCCTCTTCAGCGCTGGCTGCGGGCTCGACGGGAATTCCAAGGCGCGTTGTCATCTCTTTGCAGAATTCCACGAGGTGCGTTTCGTTTCTGGCGAATACTCTGGCGGCACGGATCTGACGCACGCCGGTGACGGCCTCCAGTTGCGTTCGCGCCTGCCGCCCAGCGCCGATCATTCCAATTGTTGACGCATCTGGGCGTGCCATATGTCGAGTTGCCACACCGCTTGCCGCCCCGGTCCGAATCCGGCCCAGGTGGTCTGCTTCAAGAGTGGCGAGCATCTCGCCCGTCCTGGTGTCGAACAGCAGCACAAGAAATCGTGCCGCACCGGACGTGATGGTGTAGATCTTCATCCCCGCCAGGCGCTCGTCTGCCAGTGCGGCCGCCATGTAGTGAAGCGAAAACCCAGGCTGAAAAAGCCGCCGCCGGGATTGATTGACGGCCGTACCGCTGTACTGGGCTGCGAGGCTGGCTTCCATGCGTTCAAGAGCCTGCTTCATGGGGAAGAGTTCCAGAACATCTGCTTCAGACAGGAAAAGCGCCATTATTCTCCTTTGGCATCAGTAAAGCCAATGCAGGATTGCCCACGCTGCAAGCACAAGGCTCGCCACGGCGGCCACGCAGGGAAATGCCGTGCGCAGGAACGGGAGCTTGTACAAAATGGAAGTCCGCCACCATTTCCTGTTCCGGGCGTCCAGCACTGGCAAGACCAGTTCCCACACTGCCTCAAGAAATAATTGCTGCGCAGCCAGCCCCAACTCTCTGCAAGCGGCCGAAGGCGTTCCAATATAGCCCATCCGGTTTCCCAGTTGCAAAGGGTAGTCTCTGCGGAGGGCGTCAATGAGCCTGAACTTCTGTATCGGCAGGCCCGCGTATATTGAACTCACCAGCTCCGGCCGGGCCAGGAGAACAAGCGACGTTTCCCACATTCCGGCATGGGTATCCCCGCTGAGCGCCGCACGTTCCATTGGCGTAAACGGGCGACCGAGGATGGCTTCCAGGCGATTCGCGTATCGGCCGCGCATGAATTCCCAGAGCACCGGACCGCTCACGGAAAGCATTCGGACCTTATAGCGTCTTGAGACTGCGGCCGCAGCCTCTTCGAGGGCCACGATGTGGCGAGGCCCGCCGTGACCATTCAGAACCAGAAGATAGCTGAACCCGTGGCGGGCGAGTGCCGCTCCATAATCGAGGGTGACATTCCTTACTGTACGCGCGCGAGCCAGGAGCGTTCCGGCGCGGTCGAATGCTGAGGCGCCGATCGGAATACTGGGGCCAATCAGAACCGTCCACCCGGGCTTTGCTTCGAGTATCCTCTCGGCCAGTTTTCTGCAGATTGTATCCGCCGTTATCAGGTCGGTGCCAACGGGAAGGTGAGGGCCGTGCTCTTCAAGCGGGCTGACGGCGAAGAGCACGACGGTGCGTGCGCGGTCAAGGGCCTCAAGTTCGGGAAAAGTTAGCTCTTCGAGACAAAAAATGCGGCCCTTTCCCGTCGCAGTCAGCTTCCTGGCGCTGGATGGAGGAATTTCATCCATGTTGCTCAGGCCTTCATTGGGCGAAATCAGTTGAGGGTTCGTTCGGCGTTCGCGAAGACCGCAGGGAGCGCTCGAACTCCAGAGCAAACCTGTCGAGGAGATTCTTTCTTTCTCGCGTGACGCGGGCCGACCGGCCGGGATGCAGCACTTTCCGGATCAGCACATGGGTTCGATGCCGCACCAGCCAGCGGTAGCGCCAAAGATAAGCGCCTGAAAGGGGCAGGGTCAAAGTGTAATACCCTGCGGCCGCCCGGCCCCACCAGAAGTGAACGATGAAAACCTGAGCGGTGTAAGAACTCAACACGATGAACATTCGGAATAGCCATTCGACTTTGGGATCTCTTCTGGGTGAACTCTTGAACAGACCGCTTGCTAAAAGAACTATGACCGCCGGAAGATGATTAACCATTCCATAGAGCGCTAACGGAAATCCAAGCACCGTTTCAACCCACGCCGCGGCGACCCCGGCGCCGGACGACTGCCATGGGCCGGAGACTTCAGTAATGAATTCTTCCATTGAACATCTCCGGCGAGCTTCGCGGTAGGCATCCAGAGCTTCGCGGAGTTCAACCAGACTCGCGGGGTTTGTACGGTTTTGTTCGACGACCCATTTCCTGGCAATACTGCTGAGTTCCAGGTCTTCCGGCCGTTGCTTCCAATTTGGCCGGCGTGCCCATTGCAGACGGAGGTCTTCGCGCGACAAATCCTCCAGTTCTCCGGTGAAATTTTCAAGTTCCTGTTCCGCCAAGCCAAATATATTTGCGCTCATCGCAATCCCGATCGCTTCGACAAGTTGCTGGGACGCTTCCGCGAGGTCTTCGCCGACTTTGGGCAAGAAATCTGTGGCCTGAATGGGAGTATCAACATACACCAAAGGTTCGGGCCCGCGGCGGCCCGTGCCAAGGAACCAGTGCAACGGATAGATTGTGGGTTGAAGGTCCTCCTGCCCTTGCAGGATCGCTTCCACCGCTAGCCGCGCGGCAAAATCTGCAACTGGCGGGCGATGGGCTCCATCTAGCCGTGCCTCTCCTGCGAAGAGCGCTATCACTTCCTGGTTCGCCAGGAGTTTCATGCAGGGAGCAGGCCAGTCATCCTGTTGTTCAGTTGTGAAATCGAGAGTGCAGACTCCCAAAGCGCGCGCGGCCAACTTGCGAAAAAAGCCATGAATCTTGCCAGAGGGAATCAGGCAATGTACCCGGCGGTCGAGAGCGGAAACAAACAGAAGCGAGGCAGCAAAGCTACGCGGATGGCTGACGAGAAGAAGAGCTGGTCCGGTTTGCTCAAGCCTTTCCCGGTTGAGCAATCGGGGCCTGGGGAAGAAGATCCAGAGTCCCGCGCGTACCACTGCTCTCATCAGGCGGTAGAAAAACGGAATGTCGTGTGACTGGACACGGACACGACTTTGCAAGGACAAAGTATTTCCTTTCGATAAAACTCCCGCTTCAGTTTTGCAGAAGCCGGCTTACCTTCGGCTCGAGGGCATCGCGTTACTTTCCCATCCGTCTACTATGCCAACCGGTCGCACAATGGTGTTGAACAGGCCATAGACGCTTTGAATCTTCTTACCATCCCGGTCCAGAAGCCGGAGCCTGAAATACGGAACATTGTTGATGTGCTCAACCTGGATTGGGAATCTGCCTCTCAAGCCGCTCTTAACAAATGACGTGACATAGTGGTGCGCCCGCACGGACCAGGTAAAAACGCGGATGTGGGTGAAATCGAATTCCATCGTTCCCTCGCGATCGGCGACAAGATACTGCGGAACGCTGTTGTTTCCGTCCCGAATGGTATTCATCACAAACCATGCCACGGTATTGTAATCTGCTGCATATTGCGAAATCGCATCAGGGATATCAAGCGTGATCAGCCGTCCCAGGACCCACCCTGCGCGCTTGTCGGATTGCACCAGATACCAGGCGTCTGTGGCAGGAGCAGCGGATACGACTTGCTTGGGTTCGCCGCCAGGCTCGTTTCTTGCGACCATGCGACGATCAAACACGTCCAGGGGTTGGCCTTGCGTCAGCATCCCGAGCGCAGGGGCCTCCCGATTGGGTTCCAGATGAATGTTTGCGGCCAAAACGGTGTGCCCTGTTGCCTGCACCTGTTTGCTTCTGAGTTCCTGAAGGAGTTTCTGTCCGTTTTCGAAATTCTGTGCCTGAACGAGTACTTTAGTAATCACCCAGCCTTCGTTCCCATTGCCCGCTCGAACCTTTGCCCAGCTTCCTTGCTTTTTCAGGACCTCTACGCGGTCGCCATATTTCAGCACGGCAAGCACTTTGTGGACGATTGCCGGCGTGTCGAGCATGTCGAGCGAGGGCGACGTGACGTACTCCACCTCCAGCGGAGCGCCGGGGCCGGAACCGTGGCTCCAATGGTAGGCGGCGACTATAATTATGGCGAACGCAACGCATGCAAGGATAATAATGACGATGGACCTGGTTCTAATAAGTTCCTCCCACGGCAGGAAACGACTTTCTTTTTAACTGATTGTAGCCGGCGATATACTCTTGATCCCCCGCACCGAACGCCAGCCCTTCTGGCGATAATATAAGAAACTCACCTTGTAGTTTACAACTGGCAGGGCTGAAGTGAACGCGTTTTTAGGTCCGGCCTACCTACATTAGTTTTATGATTTCATCCTCCGGACCGGCGAGTTGTTACTCGCACTCGGGGCATTGCTGTATTTCCGGGGCGATCCAATGGGTTGCCCTGCCGGCGGCCGGATGTTGACAGAGGCAGCCTGCCATGCCTAATGTGACAGTTCTTGCGCTGTAGCAATCTAACCTTAATCTGTCTGACGGAGGATGCCACGAAGATCGAACGTCTTAACATTCCCGGACCCGAAGGAGGACTCGAGGCTTTGCTCGAATGGAATCCTGAGTGGACGCCGCGCCGGCTCGCCATCGTGTGCCATCCTCATCCGCTGTACGGCGGCACCATGCATAACAAGGTTGTTTTTCGGGCTGCCAAGGCCGCAACTCATTTGGGAATTCCGGCTCTGCGCTTCAATTTCCGCGGAGTCGGCCACAGCGAAGGGAAGCACGCTGACGGCATCGGCGAGCGTGACGACGCCCGCGCAGCACTGGATTATTTGGAAGGGCGGTTTCCGCGAATCCCTGTGGTAATGATGGGGTTCTCGTTTGGTTCCGTGGTAGCGCTGGCTATGGGTTCGACCGACGATCGAGTTGACTCC
>JAJYJL010000573.1 GCA_021789565.1 Acidobacteriota bacterium | reverse complement strand
CCAGAGCGATGGTGGCATACTGGCGTTTGAGGTAGGCGGTGGCGCCTTCCTCGATTGCGGAAGCGATCGCTTGCATTCTTTCGGAGCCGGCAGGCTGGTCAAGAATCCATTTGCCTGACATTGTGGATGGACGACGCCGCGAGCGCGGAAAGCAGGTGCTCCGTGGTGGAAATGAGCACCCCTTTCCTCATCAGGCTGGTCGCGTAGCTGACACGGGCCACGTTCTTTGCCGTCGCCTTGATGGGAAATCCGTCCAAGTCAACCCGTTTGAAAACAATGCCCGTGCCACTCGGGGCCGGCGCCAGGCGCACGTGTACTGGAACACCTGTGTGCAAGCCAACGCCTTCTATTGATACTGGCCGTGCAATCGTATTTTGGTGACTCAAGAAGCCTCCGGCAGCCAAGCGGTACATCGTGCAATAATGATTCCATCTCATCCTTGTTTATACGCCTTGTTATATCAATGGCTTAGGGGAATGGTTTAGCCCGGATGGGCGTCCAAGTGTGGTAAAAGTACAACATATTGATTCAGATTTTGCAACATCCCGCCCAAATCTCCTGTTCCGGCGGTTTTTACTGCTAAGATACAAAGGCTGTTACTGTAAGGGGGGAAGAAGGCGTGGCCGAAACCGCAAAAGCGAATAAAGTGGTCCTGATTGACGGTATGTCGCTGTTGTTTCGGGCGTTCTACGCTCCTATGCAGACCGCGCTGACTTCGCCGAGCGGCGTGCCGACCAAGGCGATCTACATCTTCTTGCGGACCATCCGTAAGCTTCTGAAGGACTACAAGCCGGAAAAAGTTGCCGTGGCGTTTGACACTGCGGCTCCTACCTTTCGCGACCAGCTTTTTGAGAAGTACAAGTCCAACCGGCCGCCGTTTCCGGAGGAACTTGCGATCCAGCTTCCCTATGTGCATCGCTTTTGCAAAGCGCTGGGGCTTCCGCTGATCGAAAAGGAAGGGTTTGAGGCGGACGACCTGATTGGGACCCTGGCCCGCCAGGCTTCCGGGCAGGGCAGGGAAGTTTTTATTGCATCGGGCGACGAAGACCTTTTCCAGCTTGTTGACGACCAGGTGAAAGTTCTGAAGCCGGCGCGCACATCATCGAACGGCGAAACGGTGTGCGATGCGGCCAAGGTCAAAGAGATCATCGGGGTAGAGCCCCATCAGGTGGTGGACTGGCTGGCGCTGACCGGCGACCCCAGTGACAACATTCCGGGAGCGCGCCCGTTGCCCGGTCGCGAGCCTCTGCAGACGGAAAGTGGGAAGAAGAGGAGCTTCATCGGTCCCAAAGGCGCCACGGAACTCATCAACCAGTTTGGGACCCTCGATGCTGCGCTTGACCACTACGAGGAAGTCAAGCGTCAGAGCTATCGGGAGGCGCTGCGTGACTTTCGCGAGGAAGCTTTATTGAGCCGCGAGCTGGCCACCATCCGCACGGATGTGCCGCTGGAAACCAGCACCGACGGCCTGCAGCCGGCCGGATACGACGTGGACGAGATCCGGACTTTGTGCCAGGAACTGGGCTTTGCGTCGCTATTGAATGAGCTGCTCCAGGAATCCGGATCGGAAGAAGCTAAGGCTGACGAGGATTTGGCGGAACTCCGAACGGCAGACGATGTTGAACACTGGCTTAAGGCGACTCCAGAGCGCGCGGAACTGGCGATCGCCTTCGATGTGGAGGGTGAAGAAGGTTTTGCGGCTCGGCTGGCGGGAGTTGGCCTTTCGGATGGCGAGCGCGACGCAGCAATTCCGATGCAATCGCTGGAGGGCGGCCTCGCGGCGCTCAAAACTGTGCTGCGCGGAGAATCCCACGCGCTGGCTGTCCACAATTCAAAGCTATTGCGGCTGATGCTTCGCAAGCAGGGAATCGAGCTGGGCGTAATGGCGCACGACACGATGCTCTATTCCTATCTGCTGAATCCGCTGGCCACCAGCCACACGCTGGAATCGCTCGCGCTACTGCGCCTGGGGCGAAAGATTAACGGTTCGCTGGGACAGGCCGCGCGCTATACGCACGAACTGGCCGTGATGATGAGCCCGCAGGTTTCGCGCGAAAACGTCCGGGAACTTTATTCGCAGATTGAGCTGCCACTGGCGGAAGTGCTGGCGGACGTTGAAATGATCGGAGTTAGGATCGATCCGGCGATACTGGCCCGCATGTCGAAGGAATTCGCTGCCGAGCTGACGGACCTGACCCGCGAGATTCATAGCCTGGCGGGCGAACCTTTCGACATCGACTCACCGAAGCAACTGGGACAGATCCTTTTCGAGAAGCTGAAGCTGCCCGGCGGCAGAAAACTGAAAAAGAGCGGACAGTACTCCACGGAGGCCTCGGTGCTGGAATCGCTGGCGGAAAAGTACGACTTGCCGCGGAAGATCATCGATTACCGCACGCGCGCAAAACTGAAATCGACCTACGTAGACGCCTTGCCGAAATACATCAACCCGGAAACCGGCCGGCTGCACACCAGCTTTAACCAGACCGTCGCCCGCACCGGGCGGCTCTCATCCTCGAATCCTAATCTGCAGAATATCCCCATCGGCGAAGAGTTCGGGCTGCGGATCCGCTCGGCTTTTGTGGCGGAGCCGGGCTGGCTGCTGATTGCGGCGGATTATTCGCAGATTGAGTTGCGGGTGCTGGCGCATATGTCCGGCGATCCCTTGCTGATTGAAGCCTTCACGCGGGGCGAAGACATCCACGCTCGCACGGCACAGGAAATTTTTGGCGTTCTGCCCGCCTTGCAGAACCACGAACACCGGCGGATGGCCAAAGCGATCAACTACGGCGTGATCTATGGACTCAGCTCATTTGGCCTTGCAGCCCGGACCGGCTCAAGCAAGACGGAAGCCCAGCAGTTTATTGACGCCTACTTCAAGCGGTACGACGGCGTGCGGGCTTTTCTGGAAGCGCGCATCGAAGAAGCGCGAACAACCGAACGCGTCCGCACGTTGTTTGGCCGCATGCGACCCATCCCGGAAATCAACAGCCGGGACACCATGGCGCGCAACCGCGCCGAGCGCGAGGCCATGAACACTCCCCTGCAAGGCACCGCCGCCGACCTGCTGAAGCTGGCCATGGTGAAGGCGCACGAGCGGCTGAAGCGTGAGAAGCTGAAGGCCCGCATGATCCTGACCGTCCACGACGAACTGGTTTTTGAGGCGCCGGAAGGCGAAGCGGGGGCCGCGCGGGAAATCATCCGGACGGAAATGGAAGGTGTTTATCCCCTGAAGGTGCCGTTGAAGGTTGACATGGGTGCCGGAAAGAACTGGAAAGAAGCAAAGTAAGGGTATGCCATTGAAGTTCTCCTCGCGGCCCGGCGTTTTCCTGTCGCCCCGAAAGATGCGAGCCTATTTGCCTGCCTTGCGGGCACTCGTTGTTTCCATGCGCTTCCCGTCCCAGGTTTCCTCCCAGATGAACTCGAACCCGTTCCCGTGATGCACCTCAAACGATTTACCGAAACCGTTGTACTTGTGGTCGGAATAGTACAGGTTGAACGGGCTGTTCCATGTGGCCCCGAAATAGCGGGTATTCGCGACCTGAGGGGGCTTGTTGGGGTCGGCTCCGGTGGCGCGGGTCAGGGTCACTTCCCCTTTGCCGTTGGCCAATTTCGCATGCCCCGTTTTGCCGCCGGGAGGAAGAGTCATGGTGATTGCCGAGGTGTCGAATTCGACCGACCTCCACTTCACCGGATAGAGCTTGCTCAGCACGGCCATCATGGCGTCTTTCTGTTTCTGGGTGGCCTTGGGTTCGAAGGTCGCAACGAGCCAGTCGGCCTGTCCTTTGGTGGCCCAGTCGGCGCCGAGGTCGCCGGAAAGCCAGAATTTCAGGCCCGTGAGGTCCACGTCCCCGTACTTGCCTTTTAGCACGCGGCCCACCTCGTTGAACGTGCACATGTGCGCCCCCGTGCCCTGGTGGGAGGCGTGGTCATTGAAATAGCAGGGGCAAAACAGATTGCAGGAGCAGACTTCGATCTGTTGGGCCCTTACTTGCCAGGGGACATCGGCCGCCACCGCAGTGGCAGTCAGGGCGAGGAAAATCACTAGAGTCTTCATTTGATCCTCCTTCTCGGTTTCTCAGGCGGAAGCGGACACAGCGTCAGTATGGATGAAGGCCGAGCGGGGTCCCTCCCGTCAGGAATGGGGGCCTTCCTCAGAGGCGAGCAGCCAGATTCGGACATTTTGGTCTCAGAGGCCAGGAAAGGCTACCACCCCCCGCAGGCAGAGTCAATCGAATCTTCGCCATCAACCTCTTCGTCTATCCACTATCACTTTTCCCAGCTTATAAACAGATGAAGCAGAAAGTCTCCATGAGCAGCTTCACGGACTCATCTTCCGCGAAACGCAGCCGATAAGCATAAATATCGGGTGATCGGGGCATTCGTGCGGGTAGATAACGCCCTGGGCCCGGTGGTCCATGGCGGGCGAAAGGCGGGATGATGCAGAGAATTTACATGCTGATGCTGATAACCGGATTGGCGGTGGGCTCCGCGCTTGCTCAGCCGCAGCGGCCGATCGAATCCGCGACATTAATGGCGCGGCAAAAACAAGAACGCCAGGCCCTGAAGTTGAAACAGAAGTACGCCCGGGAATCGCTGAAAAATTCCCGTCTGCCCAAAGCGGTCCGCATCCAGCTCAGGCATGAATTGAAACGGGAGCAGAAAAAACTCCGCCAGCGGCAAAAGGACGAGCGGCAAACGTTGAAGGACCGCGAGCGGTTGTTAAACCTCGAAACAAAACTGCTTGGGTCTCATTAACGAGTGGCGTTCGTGGAAGCAGCGCCCGAACAGCGTTTGCTGTCGCTTTGACTGACCTGAGGTTCCCGGTCATCAGCCCCACTTCACAAGTTTCCCTCCTGTTTGTGCATGGCCTGCCTTTCCCAGCCCGTCAAAACTTTGAGCAAGCCTTTCTGTTAAACTAGGGATGAACTCGGCAAGTGGAGGCTTGTGATGAAGGCATTCATCTGGGGTCTGGCAATGTTCCTGGTATCGATTACGGCGCTCGGCGCACAGCAGGCGCCAACTCTCGGGACCTCCCGCCCATCGCTGGAAGGTCCGAGCCACACGCGGACAGCCAACCCGCGCATGCTTGTGAACATGCGAAAGGTTTACATTGAGAGGATCGATCACAATCTGAATGTTAAGCTTGCAGATGACCTGGCGCATGTTTCGTGGTTGAAGGTGGTGAACAAGGAGGACGACGCCGACGCCATTGTTCGGGGAACGTGTTTTAACCTGCGCCGCCTGAAGCGACTGCACGCTGAGATCTACATCAGCGACCGTGTGACGGGGAAATCCATCTGGCAGGACATTGTCCGTGTTCCTTATGATCCTGCTGCTCCGCAGAAGTCGGTAGACCGGGCCGCCTCTGACATACTGGAACATCTGAACCAGAGCATGCACGAGGCTGCGACTGCCAGGCGGTAATGCCCGTCCCGGGCTGCAGCCGGCGAGGGCGAACTACCCTGCAGTCAAACTCCCTCAAAGTGGTATCCTTTCGTATGCCTGATTACCGAAAACATTTCGCCGATTTTGGCGAGACCACCTACCTGAACTCTGCCTACCAGGGGGTGTTTCCGCTTACGGCGGTGGCGCGCAGCCACGAAGCGATTGACATGAAATGCCATCCGGAACGAATGGCACCGGCCGAGTATTTCGGCCTTCCAGAACGTGTTCGAAGCCATCTGGCTGCGATGATCGGCAGCAATGAAAAGGAAATCGCACTCACGAGCGGCGCTACCCAGGGTATTGGCGTATTGGCGTCAGGACTGGAGCTCGGCCCGGGAGACGAGGTCCTGGTTGCCGCCGACAATTTCCCCGCCAATCTTTTCACCTGGCTGCACATGCGCCGAAAAGGCGTACAGGTGTGCCTGCTGAAAAATGGTGACGCTCCCCTGCAAGTGGACGATGTGGCAAAGGGCTTCACGTCCCGAACGAAAATCCTGGCGCTCGACTGGGTGAATTACTCGACCGGACGACGGATTGACCTGGCCGCGATGGGCAATCTGGCCCGCGAGCGGGGCGCGCTGTTTGTCGTGG
>JAJYJL010000572.1 GCA_021789565.1 Acidobacteriota bacterium | reverse complement strand
TCCAGAGCTGATGCGCCAGCCTCCGCTATTCTCTGAGCGTGTTTTACCCATCCACCTGGCGAAGTGGCGTTGAGGCTGGCAATCACAGGAATCCTGACGGCTTCCGCAGCCCGGCGAACATGTTCCAGATAACCTTCCGGACCGCGGTTATAAACGGTCATGTCCGGCGTGCCACTCGGGACACCGAAGTCCGGGACCTGCTGGTATTGGGTAACTTCCGGCAGGTAGGTCAGCGACTCGGCAAAACTCTCAGTGCCCGCAGAGAGACCACGATGCAGTTCCTCATTTTCCCGGATGATTTGCTCTTCGAACAGCGAGTGAAGGACAACCGCCCCCGCTCCAGCATCCTCCATCTTGCGAATGTTGTCGATCTCCTCCGATAACGGCGAGGCTGAAACAACGAGAGGACTCTTCAGTTCACATCCGAGGTAAGTTGTGCGGAGATCTGTCATTTTTTCACTTCCTTGGGAACTTCGGCAGCGGGTGATGCCGCCAGCTTCTCGTACAGCTCCCAGCGTGCTTTTACGTCCTCCTGAGCGAGCTTCAGAGCCTGGCTTGCAACTTCCGGTCGGGATTTGACAAGCATAGTGTAGCGGGTTTAGTTGTAACCATACTTTTCAAGCGGAATAGACGGTGGCCTGGAATCGAGATGAAGGGGATTCTTCCCTTCCCTGGCCAGCGCAGGATTGTAGCGGAACAGCGGCCAGTAACCGGACAGAACCGCCGCTTTCTGCTGTTCCATACCGAAGGCCAGATCATAGCCGTGAGCAATGCAGTGACTGTAAGCAATGATTAAAGACGGTCCTTCATACGCCTCAGCCTCGAGAAAGGCTTTGATGGTATGCGTATCATTCCCGCCCATTGCCACGCACGCCACGTAGACATTGCCATACGTCATGGCCATCATCGCCAGATCTTTCTTTCGATTCTCCTTTCCACCCGCGGCGAATTTGGCGATGGCCGCACGCGGCGTCGCTTTGGACATCTGGCCACCGGTGTTTGAATAAACCTCGGTATCCAGCACCAGAATGTTGACGTTCTTTCCGGATGCCAACACATGATCGAGACCACCATAGCCGATGTCATAAGCCCAGCCGTCTCCACCCAGGATCCAGACGTCCTTTTTGACCAGGTAGTCAGCAACTTTCAGCAGGTCGCGCGCTGCCAGGGTATCAATACCGCCAAGTTTTTCCTTGAGCGCCCACACCCGCTCGCGCTGCTTCCCGATATCTTCCTCGGTTACCTGATCGGCTGCCAGAATCTGGGCCGCCAGTTCCTCTCCAACTTGCCCTGCCAAGTCTCCCACCAGGTACCGCGCGTAATCGGCCTGCTTGTCCACCGCCAGGCGCATTCCAAGTCCGAACTCCGCGTTGTCCTCGAAAAGCGAGTTCGACCACGATGGCCCCAGGCCTTCGTGGTTCGTGGTGTAAGGAGTGGTAGGAAGGTTACCACCGTAAATCGAAGAGCATCCAGTGGCATTGGCAATCAGACAGCGGTCGCCGAACAATTGTGTCAGCAGTTTAATGTAAGGTGTCTCGCCGCAACCCGCGCAGGCTCCGGAGAACTCAAACAGCGGCTCCAACAATTGGGCGTCCTTCACCTGCCCCAGGCTCAAAGGACTGCGGTCCATTTCCGGTAGTTGCAGGAAGAAATCCCAATTCTTGCGCTCCTGGTCTCGCAACGGGGCCTGAGGCTCCATGTTGATCGCCTTGTGGCGAGCTTCGCTCTTGCTCTTTGCCGGGCAGACCTGGACGCACAGTGTGCAGCCGGTACAATCCTCAGGTGCAACCGTCAGAGTGTATTTGTATTCCTTGAAATCTTTCCAGCGCGCTGCCGTTGCTTTGAAGCTGGCCGGCGCTTTTTCCAGCCACTTTGAATCATAAATTTTCGCCCGGATTACCGAGTGAGGACAAACCAGAACACACTTGCCGCATTGGATACACAGGTCCGCATCCCACACAGGGATTTCGAGCGCGATGTTTCTCTTCTCCCATTGGGCGGTCCCGGTCGGGAAGGTACCGTCGGGGCCGAAGGCACTGACTGGAAGCAAATCACCCTCGCCTATGATGATTCTTGACGTAACATTCCGGACGAATTCTGGAGCCTGAGCGGGCACCGGCAGCTGAATATCAAACCCACTGTTTGCCTGCTGGCTGACTGGAACTTCGTGCAGATTGTCGAGTGCCCGGTCAACCGCGGCAAAGTTCTTCTGAACAATCGTTTCCCCACGCTTTCCGTAGGTCTTTTCGATCGAGTGCTTGATCTGTTGAATGGCCTCGTCACGGGGAAGCACACCGCTGAGGGCAAAAAAGCAGGTCTGCATGACGGTATTGATCCGGCCACCCATTCCCGCTTCCCGGGCCACTTTGACGCCATCAATCACGTAGAATCTCAGCTTCTTGTTGACGATGTGCTCCTGGGTGGTGCGGGGAAGGTGCTCCCATACGTCCGCGGAACCATAAGGTGAGTTCAACAGGAACGTCGATCCTGGCTCCGCGCTTCCCAGAACGTCGAAACGCTCAAGGAAGCCGAATTGATGGCAGGCCACAAAGTTGGCCTTGCTGATCAGGTACGTGGAATGAATCGGTCTCTTACCAAAACGCAGGTGCGAAACGGTCACCGAACCTGATTTCTTGGAGTCATAAACAAAGTAACCCTGAGCGTAGTTTTCCGTCTCTTCCCCGATGATCTTGATGGAGTTCTTGTTGGCACTCACAGTTCCGTCGGAGCCCAACCCATAGAAGATGGCCCTGACAGCCCCGGGATTCTCGGTCGAGAACTCCGGATCATAGCCGAGGCTGGTGTGTGAGACGTCATCCACAATTCCGACGGTGAAGTGGTTCCTCGGCTTGTTACTCGACATCTCGTCCAGGATTGCCTTCACCATCGCCGGCGTAAATTCTTTGGAGGAAAGACCATAACGGCCACCGATGACCTTCGGAGCCACTCGCAGTCTCACATTTGGCGCCCCGATGGCTTCAGACAACGCAGTCACGACATCCATGTATAACGGTTCGCCAACAGCGCCCGGTTCTTTGGTGCGGTCGAGTGCGGCGATCGTTTTTACCGTCGGAGGTAGCAGAGCAACAAAGTGCTCAACAGAAAACGGCCGATAAAGACGAACCTTAACCAAACCGACCTTTTCGCCCTTCTCGACAAGGTGCTCAACGGCTTCCTGCGCCGCCTCGGCACCTGAACCCATCATGACAATCACACGCTCAGCTTCAGGCGCGCCCACGTAGTCAAACAAGTGGTAAGTCCTCCCGACGATCTGCGCAAAGCGGTCCATCACATTTTGAACAATCGTAGGACAAGCCAGGTAGAACGGATTGGCAGCTTCCCTGGCCTGGAAATAGACGTCGGGGTTCTGGGCGGTACCCCGGATAAACGGATGGTCCGGTGACAGCGAGCGTTCCCTATGGGCGCGAACGGCGTCCTGGTCAATCAGCGCCCTGACATGAGCCTCTTCAATTTGCTTGACCTTGGCAATCTCGTGTGAAGTGCGGAACCCATCAAAGAAGTGGAGAAACGGGACCCTCGATTCCAGCGTGGCGGCATGAGCGATCAGTCCGAGATCCATGGATTCCTGAACCGTGTTGGCAGCGAGCAACGCGAAACCTGTGGCTCGCGTGGCCATCACATCACTGTGGTCCCCGAAGATGGAAAGTGCATGAGTGGCCACGGTACGGGCCGCCACGTGAAGGACGGCAGGCGTCAGTTCGCCCGCCATCTTGTACATGTTCGGGATCATCAGCAAGAGTCCCTGCGAGGAAGTAAAGGTTGTGCCCAGCGCTCCGGCCTGGATTGCCCCGTGCAGGGCCCCGGCAGCCCCGCCTTCGCTCTGCATTTCCATCACCTTGGGAACCGTTCCCCAGATGTTCGGGGCGCCTTCCACCGCCCACTGGTCAGCCAGTTCACCCATGGGAGACGAGGGAGTGATCGGGTAGATGGCAATCACCTCGCTTGTGGCATAGGCTACGGACGCGGTCGCCTCATTCCCGTCGATTGTGCGCATGGCTCCTGCCATCATTTCCCTCCGCAATCATGAAAGCTCTATAACATCTTAAGGCTAGGCCCTGGTACCCACCTGCGCAGTGATGAGCGTCACATTTTTCGGTTAGACAAAATTTACGAAAAACCCGCTTGCAGCGCTCGTGCCTGAAGATTGGAGGGATTTACTTCAATCGGGCAGCAGCCCGCTGGAGCTACGAGAAGGCGTTGTAATGGCCAAAATTTATCTGTAGACTGTTGCTATCGAATCATAATTGTTTCACGGGCCCATCGGCGAAAGGTGTGGTGCATCGCCGGTGGCGGCCAGGGATCGGGCAAAACTCCGTAATCCACCAGGGTGTCGTATGGGTCATTCAAACGGGCACGGCGGACATGTCGTTTCCGAGACAAACTCTCCTCCAGTTCTGTTGCGAAACGACCTGGAAAAGCATGGCGCGGTAGGCGCACACCCGCAAGAAGAGCACTTCGGGCGGGAAGTGCCAGAGATGGGCAATGGATCTCTCCCATCTGCAGAGTGGGCGCGGGTCTCCAGCCTGGCCATCAAGCACCTGGACAAATGCGTGTCCCTCGAACCGAAGGTCTTACAAGGTGACGATCCTGGCGCCATCCACGATTTGCGCGTAGCAACCAGGCGGTTGCAACAAGTGATCGATCTGGTTTATCCCTTGCCGCGTTCAGGAGAAGTTCGCAAGTTATACCGCGGCCTTAAGCGTTGCCGCGGTTCGTTGTCAGAAGTCAGAAACTATGATGTGCTGCTTGAACGCGTGGACGCAGCCCTCGCTCGGAAACACACGGCGCGCCGCGAAGCCTGGGAGGCCATCCGCCAGTATCTAAAGGAATTGCGCTCCGCCAGGATGGAAAAATCTCTACGCAAGCTGGCTAAGGCCAACCTTTCGGCCATCTATGTACGTCTGAAGGACTACCTTCCTGCCAACGGAGATTCTGCTTCTGCGACCGGGAATCCAGGTCGCGACGGGACCGCGGCGAATCTCACGGTAGAGCAGTTTTATGAACGCATCAGCGACGCATTGAAGGCTGTATGGACGGAGCTTGAGCAGGAGATCGCTCAATCACGCTACGAGCACAGTCCGGCCGTCCTGCATCGCACGCGCATCGCCGCCAAGCGTGTGCGGTACCTGATTGAGGTGACTCATGCGTTCGACGTCTCTGGAAGCAAGGAGGCATTAATCTGGCTCCGCAGCCTCCAGACCCAACTGGGGAACTGGCATGACCTGGTGGTGTTCGAGGAATCCATTATCGGAATGATCGCCGACCCCGCCTTCCTGCGCGATCATCTGGAAATGGCAGTTCAGATCGAGCGATTAATTATGAGGAACCGGGTCTTGAAGTCAACGCTGGAGAAGAAATATTTTGAGATGATCCGGGACAGGACGGACTTTATCAAAACCAGAGAATGGGTGCGCAGGGTGGTGGATTCACCGGCTGCACAGTTTGCCCGCTTATAAGAGAAACCCTTCAGTTTCCGGCACCATTGTTGTCTGAAGGCAAGGGGCCGCTGGCTGCGATCCCTTCACGTTCCCTGTTTGCCGCCACGCCATCGAACGAGGGCGGCTCGCTATCTGCCAGAACATCGCTGATGCCTTCCCGCAAATCACCAAAGACGGCGGGAATTTCCTGACTGGCATCAATGACCTTGAACTGGTACTCTTCCGCGAGAGTTTCGAACTGTGCCAGCAGGGCGGTCTGGTACTTCTGAAAGCTGTCGTACATGTCCTCGCTTGGATGCAAGTCCATGCCGGATTCCCAGAAATCAAATCCCGTTGAAAAAACCACCCGCGGAATCAGATCATCCACTCCAATCCTGAGGTAAAAAACCGCATCCGGGATAAGTGCAAAGCGATAAACGTTCCGCACCCATACAGGATCGATTCCTCGGACGACGGCCCGCGCAATCAAGGAATAGATGTACCGGTCCGTGAGAACCACAAAGCCTGCGCGCAATGCAGGGATGATCTCGTTTTCCAGGCGGTCGGCAAAATCGGTGGCATAGAACAGGTTCAGCGTAACC
>JAJYJL010000571.1 GCA_021789565.1 Acidobacteriota bacterium | reverse complement strand
GTGAGGCCGTCGTTCATCTGGAGCTATGAAGACGAAGGATACGGTGGCCTGATCATCGGATTTGCGAATGACGGCATCGCAGGCGTTCCGGGCGTTCTGCGTGTGAGCGTTGAGACACCGGAAGGGACGGTGCTGAAGAGCGGGTGTCTCGACCCGGGATATCCGCTGCCGGGAAAGATCCGGCAGGCGCAGTTTGTGCTGCCCAAAGGAACCCCATGGCAGGGACTGAAGCTGAAGGCAGAGATCGAAGTAAAGGGCATGCGATATGCGGTGCGCTGGGCCTGCCACCAGAAACTGAATGACGATGGCACGCTCACTCTTCGTCCAAACCGCATGCGCCGAGGGTGAAAGCCCATGGCCAGGGTGCCGGCAGCTGGACAGCACATTGATGGTGATAGAATGCTTGCGGTTTTCACCGGACATATTCTGCCGGGGCTTTTGAAATTTGAGGAGGTCGGGATGAAACTTTCCAGGTGGCAAGTTGCATTGGTCGTTTTTATTTTGGGAACTGCCCAGGCAGGCTGGGCGGGGGCAAAGAGTTTTTATCTTCATGACGGCCAGCGCGTGCTCTTCTATGGCGACAGCATCACCGAGCAGCGCTACTATCCCGTGGCGATTGAAACCTACGTACGCACGCGGTTTCCCAATCTGAAGGTGAAGTTTGTCGATTCCGCTGTGGGCGGCGCGCGGGTGACCGGCAATTGGGCCGTCAGTTCGGAGAACGAGAGCCTGCAACGCGACGTGTTTCCTTACAAGCCGGACGTCATCACCATCATGCTGGGCATGAATGACGCCAGCTACAGGCCGTTTGAACAGTCGATATTCGACACCTACATGAAAGGATACCGTTACATCATCCAGCAGATGCAATCACATCTGCCCGGCGTGAAGATTGTGCTGATCGAGCCATCGCCATGGGACGATGTGACCCAGGCTCCTTCCTACCCAAGCAATCCGGACAACAAGCCGGGAGGCTACAATTCAACGCTGCTGCACTATTGCAAATTCGTGCGCGAGCTTGCCGCCGAGCACCACCTGATGGCGGTGGACTTCAACACGCCGATGGTGAAGCTGATGGAAGAAGCCCAGAAGGTTGACACGTCCCTGGCGGCGAAAATTATTCCGGGCCGCGTCCATCCCGGCGCCAGCGGAGAACTGGCCATGGCCGAGGTGCTGCTGAAAGCCTGGAACGCGCCCGCAACGGTGACTCGCGTGGCAATCAACGCAAGCGGGAACGTTGAAGACTCCGTCAATACTGAGGTGAGCGGCCTCATGGCCTCCGGGCAGAACATCACGTGGACCCAGACCGACAAGGCGCTGCCCTATCCCATCATGACGCTGCATTCAACCAAATGGCCACAGTTTCCGCCCGATCCGTTTGGCAACCATGGGCCAGAGATCTTCTGGAAGCTGCCGCCGCTTGAGGGAACGGAAATCAATCCGGTGGCGCAACTGGTGGCACGGCTGACCCACATGTACGAAGACCTGGACTCGGAAACTCTGAAGGTGGCGGGCCTCGCGGCGGCAAACTATGCGCTGAAGATTGACGGAAACACAGTGGGAACATTCAGCAAAGCGCAACTGGCCGAGGGAATCAACCTTGCGCGTTACGACACGCCCATGATGCAGCAGGCCAACAAGGTGCTGACGCTGGTGTGGCACCGCGTTGACGTGCGGTTCTACGGATGGCGCGGCATCCAGGTTCCGCTGCGAATTGACCCTGTGCCGGACACCACCCAGAGCATCAACCAGATGCTGGCCAACCTGGAGCAGTGGCAGAACACCCTGGTGGACGAAGCTCACGCTTCGGCCCAGGCGAAACCGCATCATTACGAGTTGGTGGCGCAGTAGATCGCGCGCCGTGCCTGTCCGGAAAGCGAAACGCGGGCCAACGTCAGGTAATCAAAGAACGCTCTTATCAGGGGCAATTCATGGACTACACCTATCACGACATCGCAAAGATGATCGACCATTCGCTGCTGAATCCCACGCTGACGGCGAGGCAGCTTGAGCAGGGCTGCCGGCTGGCGCTTGATTACGACTGCGCGAGCGTCTGCATCATGCCTTACGCGTTGGCCCGCTGCGCGGAAATTCTGAAGGGCAGCACGTTGAAGGCGAGCACAACCATCGGCTTTCCGCACGGTGGCCACACCACGGTCACCAAAGTTGCAGAAGCCCTGAGCGCGCTGGACGATGGCGGCCAGGAACTCGATATGGTGGTGAATATCAGTAAAGTCCTGAGCGAGGATTGGGACTACGTGCGGCAGGACATTGGCGCCGTGATCGACGTGACGCACAGCCGCGGGCAGAAAGTCAAAGTCATCTTCGAGAACTGCTACCTGCAGGACCAACACAAAATCAAGCTCTGCGAAATCTGCGGCGAACTGGGCGCCGACTGGGTGAAGACTTCAACCGGATACGGCACGGGCGGCGCCACCATCGAAGACCTGAAGCTGATGCGCCAGCACTCCCCTGCGAACGTGCAGGTGAAAGCCGCAGGAGGCGTTCGCTCGCTCGAAAAATTGCTGGAGGTTCGCGCTCTGGGCGTCACGCGCGTGGGCGCCAGCCGCACCGCCGATATTTTGGACGAGTGCCGACGACGGTTGGGATAGGCAGGATGAAGGGTAATGAAGGATATTCGAGAGGTGGTGCCGTATGAAGAACATCGTCAGGAAACTTTCTCCAGCAGCTTTCGTTTTGGCCTTGATCTGTTTTTTCCTTCCCTTCGTGACATTCTCCTGCCAGGGACAAGCCGTGGCCAGCTTGAGCGGCATCCAACTGGCGACCGGGACAAGAATCCAACAGCCTCAGGTGTTTGGCCCGCCGAAGGAACACAAGGTAGACGTTGAACCGCTCGCCACCGTGGCGCTTCTCTCCGTTCTTGCGGGCGCAGTGCTAAGTTTTCTGAGAGGAAGAAAGTGGGGCGTTGGTTCGTTGGCGCTGGCGGCCCTGGGTGTAATCTTGCTGGCAGCCCTGAAATCCAAGCTCGACGGCGACGCGCTCAGGCAAGGTGGAGGAGTCATTCAAGTCAGCTACGGGGCGGGTTACTATCTTTGCCTGGCTTTCCTGCTGGCGGCCGTTGGAACCAGCATTTACTCGCTTATGGCCAGCAAGGGCAATCGAATGGTTTCCCCTATTACCGATGGAGACACCAAGTTCTGCACTCAATGTGGTACGCAGAACGCGACTTCCAATCTGTTCTGCAAACAATGCGGATCAAAATTTGCGTAGCGGGAATGGAACATAACGCGAGCTTTGGGCACTTGGCCTCAACATTATTAGGACCTTCATCTCTGCGATCAGCCCCGCAGGAAATTGGGAAGCTGAATGTCAGCCTGCACAGGAGAGAAGAGGAACCATGATCAAATCCAGACTTACTCACGTTACAGCAAGACAACTCTGCGCCGCTTTGCTGGCGCTTCTGTTCTGTGTGCCAGCACTCGCATCGGCGCAAACCCACCCCATCCGCACGGAAAGCGGTTTGGTAAGCGGAGTGGCGCTAAGCAACGGTCTGGAAGTTTTCAAAGGCATTCCGTTTGCCGCGCCGCCGGTGGGCAAGCTCCGCTGGCAACCGCCGCATCCGCCTGCCGCATGGCAAGGCGTCCGCAAGGCAAACCATTTTGGCGCGCCCTGCATGCAGAGCGCGTCGCCCGAGCGGATGGGCCCGTGGACTCGCGTGTTTCTCTCCAAAATGCAGCCCAGTGAAGATTGCCTTTACCTGAACGTCTGGACCACGACGAAGCGGCCAAAAACTTTGCTTCCGGTGATGGTTTGGATCTACGGCGGAGGGTTTACCAGCGGGGCCGGAAGCGTGGAGATTTACGATGGCACGGCACTTGCCCGCAAAGGCATCGTCGTGGTCAGCGCCAACTATCGCGTCGGAGCCTTCGGCTTTTTCGCCTATCCGGGATTGACCGCGGAATCGCCGCATCATTCCTCCGGCAATTACGGCCTGCTTGACCAGATTGCCGCGCTTCGATGGGTCCAGCAGAACATTGCTGCATTCGGCGGCGACCCACACCAGGTCACCATCTATGGCCAATCCGCCGGAGCAGGCAGCGTCTGGCTGCTGATGCAATCGCCTCTGGCGCGCGGCCTGTTTGAAAGGGCCATCATCATGAGTGGCCCGGCAGTGATACCAGCGAAAATGATCACGGGAGAGCGCTCGCTGGTCGCCGCGGAAAAGCAGGGGCAGGAGGTCGCCAGCCGTCTTGGCGCGCAATCGCTCGATCAACTGCGGGCCCTGCCGGCCGAGAAAATCATTAAGGATTCGGGACGCGCGCGCTGGGCGCCCATAGAAGACGGCTGGGTCATCCGAGCGGGCTGGCATCCCGAGCACGAGGTTACCGTGATCAATGGCATGGTCGCGGAAGATATCGGAATCGGATACTACGGCAACGGCCCGGCGCCGGCTGTGACCTTGAAGGATTACCACAAGACGATGCAGGAGATCTGTGGGGCCGAGGCTTTAGAATGCCAGAAGCTCTACCCCGCCGGAAACGATCTGCAGGCCGCCGCTGCCATCCGCTCCGCCTTGCAAGACCGCGCCCGCGTTTCGCTCTACAAGTGGGGCGTGCGGCAAACAAGCTTGAGCCCGCACTTTTACACCTACTACTTTAATCAGAAAATCCCCTGGCCCCAGCACTCCAACTACGGCGTGTTCCACTCCTCGGAACTGCCGTACGTGTTCGATAATCTCGGGCTGATGGACCGTCCCTGGCAGCCGGCCGATCGGCGTGTAGCGAGCGAAATGTCCTCTTACTGGACAGACTTTGCAAAGACAGGGAATCCCAACGGGAAAGGCCTGCCCGAGTGGCCGCTTTTCCACGTTGGGAATTTCACCACCATGCAGCTCGCCGCCCGAATGGAACCCATCCCACTGGCTGCGTCTGCCCGACGGCAATTCTGGGTGAAATATATGAAAGTGCCCCTGGGGTTTTAGCCAGGGACGGGTCGGTCAGCCCCGAAAACCACAGCTCGTGCGGAGGACAGGTTGCCTTTCCTTTTTGAATTCCCTCTTGACGAGGAATAGCGGCAATGCTATTCTACCTACCGACTGGTCGGTACATGCATAGGGCACATTAAAAACCCCTGCACCGGCCGGACATCTGACAGGGACAAACAATTTTATGTCTAAAACTCTTTCCGGTTCTGAAATCCTCCTGAAGAGCCTGGTTCGCCAGAAAGTGGAAGTCATTTTCGGCCTGCCGGGCGGCGCCATTCTGCCGCTTTATGACGCCATGTACAGTGCGGGAATTCGCCACTTGCTGGTGCGCCACGAGCAGGCGGCCGCATTTGCGGCGGACGGCTATGCGCGCGTGACGGGAAAGCCGGGCGTGTGCCTGGCCACTTCAGGTCCCGGCGCCACCAACATGATGACGGCACTGACTTCCGCCATGATGGATTCCATTCCCGTTGTAGCATTGACGGGCCAGGTGCCCGCTACCTTAATCGGCAAGGACGCCTTCCAGGAAGCGGACACGGTTGGGATTGCGCTGCCCATCACCAAGCGGGCTTTCCTGGTGAAGAGCGCGGCCGACGTTCCCTACGTGATTCAACAGGCGTTTGAGATTGCCGCCTCCGGGCGGCCGGGGCCGGTGCTGGTTGATCTGCCCAAGAGCGTGCTGGTCGAAACGACGGAGCCGGACTATCCCCCGGTAAGGGAGTCGCACCGAGTCCCCCGGGCCGGCGAGTGGACCCGCGAGCAATTGCAGCAGGCTGTCGAGATGATCAGGGAAAGCCAGCAGCCGGTGCTCTACGTGGGCGGGGGAGTGATTTCCGCCAACGCCTCCGACCTGCTGCGGGAGCTTGCCGAGCTGACGCACACTCCGGTGACCACCACGCTGATGGGCATGGGCGCTTTCCCTTCCCGGCATCCACTTTCGCTCGGCATGCTGGGCATGCACGGTTCTTACGCCACTAACATGGCGGTGACCAATTGCGATCTGCTGATTGCTTTGGGCGCGCGCTTTGACGACCGCGTGACCGGGCGCATCAGCGGGTTCGCGGTAAACGCCAAGAAGATACACTTTGACATTGACCCCTCCGAGGTCA
>JAJYJL010000570.1 GCA_021789565.1 Acidobacteriota bacterium | reverse complement strand
CCGTGGTCGCGGTAGGCATCAATGGTCGCGGTGGGCATGGTGTTCACGGTGTCGCGCCCGATCAGTTCCTGCACGTACAGGATGTCGCTGTAATTTGGATTCTTGGTGCTGGTCGAGCCCCACAACGGCCGCTGCACGCGCGCCCCCTTTTTCGCCAATGCTTCAAACCGGGGCGTCAAAAAGATTTCTTTGTATTTCTGGTAGATCAGCTTGGTATTGGCAACCGCTACCCGCCCGGCAAGGCTTTCGATTTTCTTACGTTCTTCCGGTGTCTTCGCGGCAGCCAGCCTGGCTTCCAGCTTTTCGTCCACCAGAGTATCGATCCGGCTTACAAACACGCTGGCCACGGAAGCGACCTTGTCGATCGGTTTGCCATCGGCAACTCTTTTTTCGAGCGCCTTCAGGTAAATGTTGGCGACTTCTGCGTAACGCTCCATCCCGAAAAGCAGCGTGATGTTGATATTGATGCCTTCGGCGAGCGCCTGTTCAATGGCGGGAAGTCCCTCCTTCGTCCCCGGTATCTTGATCATCACGTTCGGCCGGTTGACGGCACGGAACAATCGCCGCGCCTCTTCAATACTTCCCTGCGTATCGTGCGCGAGAAGCGGCGAAACTTCCAGGCTCACGTAGCCGTCTCGTCCGCCCGTCCTCTCAAAGACGCCCCGGAACTCATCCGTAGCTTTCTGGATGTCCTCGATGGCCAGCTTCTCGAAAATCTTCGGAGCTTCGAGTCCTTCGGCCACATACTGGCGAATGCTCCCGTCATAATCGTCGCTTCCGGCGATGGCCTTCTCAAAAATGCTCGGGTTCGAGGTAACGCCCAGCAGGCCGTCTTCATCGATCCTCTTTTTCAAGCCGCCGGAAAGAATTTCCTTGCGGCGGATGTAATCGTGCCAGACGCTCTGGCCATATTTGTCCAATTGTTTTAAAGGATTCTCGCTCATCAATGACCACCTCCTCTGCGTAATTCCGTCCGGCGAACGGCGGTTCGGGTTTCTCTCATCTAGCGCCAGCATCGCCTCGTTCGAAGCCGCCATCAGGAAGGTCAGAAAATATCAAGAACCTGCCGCCCGAGACCGGCTTGTAGAAATACCCGTGCGGACGGCCAATCGCCGCCCCGATTAAAAAGCCTAACGCCCCAGCAATTCATGCGCCCGGCGAACGATGTTGTCCGCCGTAAATCCAAACTGCTCCGCCAGCACCTTGTAAGGCGCCGACGCTCCAAAGCGCGTCATGCCGATCACGGCGCCTTTGAGACCGATATACCGTTCCCAGCCAAAAGGAGCCGCCGCCTCGACAGCCAGGCGCGCAGTCGTGGCCGGCGGCAGGACCTCGTCCCGGTAATCCTGTGTCTGTTTCTCAAACAAATCCCACGACGGCATGCTGACCATGCGCGCGGCAACGCCTTCAGCAACCAGCTTTTCGTACGCATCCAGCGCCACCGAAACCTCCGAACCGGATGCGATCAGGACCACGTCCGGCCGTTTGCCCTTGGAATCTGCAAGGATGTAAGCTCCCTTCGCCAGTCCTTCGGCGGAAGCGTATTTTTCGCGGTCAATTACCGGAAGCTTTTGCCGGGTCAGTGCCAGGGCCACCGGGCCATCATTCCTTTCAATCGCCACCCGCCACGCCACCGCAGTTTCATTGGCATCAGCAGGGCGGATGAATGACAAATTCGGGATGGCACGCAGCGACGGAATCTGCTCGATAGGCTGGTGCGTGGGGCCGTCCTCGCCCAGGAAGATGCTGTCGTGGGTATAAACAAAAATCGAGTGGATCTTCATCAATGCCGCAAGCCGGAGCGTTGGACGCATGTAATCAGAAAAGATCATGAACGTGGCCCCATAGGGAATCAGTCCGCTCAGGGCCATTCCATTCAGCGCGGAACCCATGGCATGTTCGCGCACTCCAAAATGGAAGTTTCGGCCGCCGTAGTTCCCTTTCTCAAAGTCCGTTCCGTTTTTGATCAGCGTGTTGGTGGAGGGCGCAAGGTCCGCCGAGCCGCCAATCAGCGTGGGGAGGCTGCCGGCAATGGCATTCAGGACAGCCTCGGAAGCTTTCCGTGTTGCTATCGCACCGTCGGAAGGTTTGAACGCCGGGAGCTTTGATTTCCAGCCGTCCGAAAGTTCGCCGCGCACATAGCGTTCCCACTCGGCGGCAAGGTCAGGGAAGGCTTTACGATAAGCATTCAGGCGTTCCTGCCATTCAGTCTCGGCTTTCTCGCCCCGGTCGATGGCTTTGCGAAAATGGGCAAGAACGTCGTCCGGAATATAAAACTTCGGCTCCAGCGGTATTCCCAGATTTTCCTTCGAGAGTTTCACCTCTTCTTCGCCGAGCGGCGAGCCGTGAGCGCCTGCCGTGTCATGCTTGTTGGGGCTGCCATAGGCAATGTGGGTCCGCACCATGATGATGGATGGGCGCTCTTTTTCGGCCTTCGCGGCTTTCAGCGCATTGTCGATCGCTTCCAGGTCGTTGCCATCTTCAATGCTCTGCACGAACCATCCATAGGCTTCAAAGCGCTTGGCGCGGCTTTCCGTAAAGGCCAACTGGGTAGAGCCCTCGATGGAGATGTGGTTATCGTCGTACAGATAGACCAGGTTGCTCAGGCCCAGGTGGCCGGCCAGGGAGGCTGCTTCAGACGCCACGCCTTCCATCAGGTCGCCGTCGCTGACAATGGCATAAATTTTATAATTGATGAGTTCGTGTCCGGGCCGGTTGAAGTGCGCCGACAGGTATTTCTCGGCGATGGCCATGCCGACGCCGTTGCCGAATCCCTGGCCAAGAGGTCCCGTCGTAGTCTCGATTCCCCGGTCGAGGTGGTATTCCGGATGCCCCGGCGTCTCACTTCCCCACTGCCGGAACTGTTTGAGTTCATCCAGCGGCATGTCATAGCCGGTGAGATGAAGCAGGCTGTAGAGAAGAATGCAGCCGTGGCCTGCAGAGAGAATAAAGCGGTCGCGGTTGGGCCAGCGCGGTTTCAGCGGATCGTAACGCAAGTGCCGTGTCCAAAGCACGTAGGCCATGGAAGCCGCGCCCATGGGCATTCCAGGGTGGCCGGAATTCGCTTTTTGAACGGCATCCATCGCCAGGCCGCGAATGGTGTTGATCGAAAGCAGGTCCAGCTCTGCTCCGCTCCGGATATCTTTTGAAGTTTGAGCTGCTGTGTGTCCGTCCAAAGCAATTCGCTCCTGTCCTGGATTTGCGCACAGGTGAATTGGGCCCCTCACAAGCGAAGTACGCATTTCGCTCAAGCCGGCACCTATGTATTAAGATGCGCGAGGGACCAGAATGTAACACCCAAGGGGTGTATTATATTCCTTTTGCGGGACGAAATCGCGCATCTCGACTCCGGACCCACGGTTGGGGTCCCAGGAATCCCCCCAAAATTCGCTCATTGGCGGGACTGCTAAAGCGGGAAGGAGGCAACAATGAAAAAACGACATCTTGGAGTGGTGGGATTGGGGGTCATGGGCAAGAATCTTGCCCTCAACGCCGAGAGCAAGGGCTTCTCCGCAGCCGGGTTTGATATCGACGCGGACAAAGTCGGGAAGGTTGCAAAGGAAGTCGAAGGAAAGGAAATCACCGTCACCAACTCCCTGAAGGACTTTGTAGCGGCCCTCGAAAGGCCGCGGCGCATCCTGCTGATGGTCCCGGCAGGCAAGGCCGTCGAGGCTGTCCTGAAAGACCTGACGCCAGGTCTCGACAAGGAAGACATCGTTATTGACGGCGGCAATTCTTATTTCAAAGACACTGAACGCCGCGTGAAGGAGCTGGAGGCAGGCGGCCTGCGCTTCTTTGGAATGGGCGTGAGCGGAGGCGAAGAAGGCGCGCTCCACGGCCCCTCGCTGATGCCCGGCGGCCATGAAGAATCCTACCGGCACCTCGAGCCCTTGCTCACCAAAATGGCCGCGCAGACCAAGGACGGCCCCTGCTGCACCTACCTCGGGCCGCGCGGCGCCGGGCATTACGTCAAGATGGTCCACAACGGAATCGAGTACGGCATCCTGCAGCTCATCTGTGAAACCTATGACATCCTCAAGAATGTGCTCCGGCTGACCACAACGGAGATCCACGATATCTTCGCCGAGTGGAACGCCTCAGACCTCAACTCCTACCTGCTGGAAATCACCACCCTGGTTTTAGGCAAGAAGGACGACGAAACCGGACGTCCGCTCGTCGACCTGATCGTGGACGAAGCCCAGCAGAAAGGCACAGGCAAATGGACGGCACAGGATTCCATGGACCTGGGAGTCGCCGTACCGACGCTTGCCTACGCGGTGGAAGCCCGCATCCTCTCCGGGCAAAAAGAGGAACGCGTCGCCGCCTCCGACATCCTGAGCGGTCCGAAAGAAGTTTTTTCAGGCGACCTCACCGCTTTTCTCACTCATATGCGTGAAGCGTACCGGGTTGCCGTGATGGTCTGCTACGCGCAGGGATTTGAGCAGCTTCGTGTGGCCTCCAGGGAATATCAATACAACCTGAACTACGCGGAGATCGCCCGCATCTGGAAGGGCGGCTGCATCATCCGCGCCAAAATGCTCGACCACATTCAACAGTCATTCGCCATGGATTCCAACCTGGCAAACCTGATGCTGGCGCCGACCTTCAGCGCAACCATCAACAAGCATGCGGCTGCCCTGCGCGACGTAGTGAAGGAGGCAATCCATGTCGGGACTCCCTGTGTGGCGTTTTCCACGTCGCTGGGCTATATCGACAGTTACCGGCAGGAGCGCCTTCCGGCCAATCTGCTGCAGGCGTTGCGCGACTGCTTCGGCGCCCATACCTATCACCGCACGGACAAAAAAGGGGTATTCCACACCGAGTGGGCAAAGTAAGAGAAATTTTCGGCCAAGTTCTGGTTGCAACCCGTCAGCCTGGCGCGTAATCTGGGATTTAGCGCGGTCGAATTGCGCAAGATTTTGAGCATGGTGGAAGGGCGCCAGAGCGAAGTGCTGGAGGCTTGGCATGGGTATTTTGGCGACGAACGCTGACGAACGGGTTGCCGCGGTACGCTTTACCGAAGACGAATTGTCCGTAACATTGATGGATGGCCGGACGATCAGCGTGCCGCTGGTGTGGTATCCAAGGCTCCTGAAAGCCTCGCCTGCGCAGAGACACAACTGGCAACTTTCGGCCGCCGGTTACGGCATTCACTGGCCGGATATTGACGAGGACCTGAGCCCCGAGGGTTTGCTCCGAGGCGCGCCGGCTCCACGCAAGACGGTCAGCAAGGTGTGATGAATCGTTCGGACAACAGCGGTCCGCCCAACCCGGAATATTCATGAACGAGTGGACTTGGGCGTGAAAGGGCACGACTTTAGTCGTGCCGTCAATGCGCCCCAGTGAGGCGGCTTTAGCCGCTGTTAGTTCCGGCGCGGTGACCGTGCTATTCAGGGGCTGAAGCCCCAATGGCGGTCAAGATGTTCCGGCGGCACGACTAAAGTCGTGCCCCTTCCCTGAGGTTTGTTACATCGTGAATATTTCAGGCTAAGCAATTTGCATCCCGAATTGCTCTGACCAAACTCCAAAGCAGAACGTCTGCCGTGAAGGTTTCCAGTTGACAGCACATACGATCCAGGAGCTGCAGATCTACATCAACGGCCAGTGGCAGCGGTCGAAATCCAGCGACTATCAGGATGTCATGAATCCGGCGACCGGCGACCTGCTCGGGCGCGTGCCGCTGGCCGCTGCGGATGACGTTGACCGCGCTGTACAGGCCGCCAGACAGGCTTTCCCTGAATGGCGCCGTACCCCGCCCGAAGACCGCATCCAGTACCTCTTCAAGCTGAAGCAGGTCCTCGAAGACCATTTCGAAGAAATCGCCCGCACCATTACCATTGAAAACGGAAAAACGCTTGCCGAATCGCGCGGCGAACTGCGGCGCGCTGTCGAAAACGTCGAGGTCGGCTGCGGAATTCCCACGCTGATGCAGGGTTACAACCTGGAAGACGTGGCGCGGGGAATTGATGAAACCATGGTCCGGCAGCCGGTTGGCGTGGTGGCCGCCATCACACCCTTCAACTTCCCGGCGATGATTCCTTTCTGGTTTCTGCC
>JAJYJL010000569.1 GCA_021789565.1 Acidobacteriota bacterium | reverse complement strand
CAGAAATCGCCCACCGGGCGTCTCACGGGGGAGCCAATCGGGGAGCAGAAACCGCTCCCCGCAGAAGGAGGAGACGGAGAGCAGAAAGTGCTTCCCGATGCTCATAATAGCGGAGAGCAGAAACTGCTTTCCGCTGAAGGGACGGAGAGCAGTTTGCGGAATACCGCCAATCGCGCGCTAAAGAGACAAGATCTATTAACAACTACTACAACAATGGAGGCTCCGTTCCAAAACGAAGAAAAAGGCGAGACAGGCAAACCGGCTCGAGCAGAATCCTTCGGTGATCTCTCGAAAACGCATGCGCAGCTCTTCATTGGACTCGTGCTCGATGAAGCGAGTAAGGAGGAGATGGAGAGTCTTTTGTCGCTCATCGAGGAACACCATCACCGGCCTCTCTCACGCGCCGATGCGCGCCGTTGGCACAAGGTCGCACAAGACTTTCGCGAGCTTGCCCAAGCGTGGGATCTCAACCCATTCACTTTGGCTCGCCAGGCAGTCGAGGAAGCCATTGACGCCGGAAGCGCACGTGGCGGCTACATTGCTCCCAAGCTGGCGCGCGCGATCCTCACGCGGTGGAAAAGCCGAGGGAAAACGGAGAATCGCCCGAAAAACGAAAAGCCGGCCCCTCCAAAGCGGGAGATACCGCCCGCTGTCCAGGTCTATCGGCAAGTGCGCCGGCGCTTTCCGGCGCGGGAGCTATGGGAACAGATTGCACAGGCAGTTGGGACCGATGAGTGCTCTCTCGCGTACTGGCAAGAGGTCCTGACTCTATGGGTCGCTCGCGGCTACAACCCGCTCAACATTGAAGGTCCGCTGCAATGGTTCAAGGCCCACGCGCTCCCGCTGAGGACCGCGGGACCGAATGTCCCAGCCAGAAACGGAGGGGCCAATGTCCACCAGAACGTTCAGAACACGCTACCTTCCCCCGATCAGCGTCCGATTGAGCGCCTGGAAGTCATTCAAGAACGCTTGCGCCAGAATAGTGTGCGCCAAGCAGCCACGCAACCCATGACGTCGGATCGCAAGGAAGGAACAGGAGAATCGACATGACCTGTCCAATTTGTGGAGGTGCTGGATTCCTACGCCGGGACGTGCCGATCGATCATCCGGATTTCGGGCGGGCGATCCCGTGCGAATGCAAGCGGTTGGAGATGATTCCCTCGCTCATGGAATGGTCGGGGCTTGGGCACTCCAACCAGGATTGGACACTCGATCGCTTTCCCGGCGATCCAGAGGCGCTCGCCGTCGCCCGCGAAGCCCTCGCCGCGAGGCGCGGCCTGTGGGTGTTTTGGTCGAGTGCTTTCGGCACGGGCAAGACCGGCATCCTGGTTGCCATTGTTCGGGCCTGTTGGGATCAGCAAATCCCCGCGCTGTACCAATCCGTGCCCGCCATGCTCGACCGGTTGCGCTCGGCGTATCAACGAGGCGATTACCAGCAACTGATGGACGAACTAAAGCAAGTGCAGGTACTCGCCCTGGACGAATTCCATCGCTGGCATGACAAGTCTTCCCGTTGGGACAACAATGCCTCTCGCGGGGACCTGACGGAAGGATCGCCGAGCTGGGCTGCCGAGAAAGTCTTTCAGATCATCGAGGACCGCTACGTGCATTGGGATGAACGCTTGACGCTCGTCGCAACGAACCGCAATCCCGACCGCGGCGATAACGACCCCATTGCTTCGCGCTTTTCGGATACGGTGCGTTCGCGCATTGTGCCGGTGCACGGCGGCGACCTCCGGCCCAGCGCACGCATGTTTGAAGGAATGGCCATTACCACCAAGGAGAAAGCGGCGTGACCCAAACCGGATACGACCAGGTCCTGCCCCAATTGCAGGACGTCCTCATCCGCCGGGGCGTTTCGATTCCAGCCTGGCGCGCGAGCGCCAAGGAACGCGGAGAATTCGCTTTTGCGGTGGCGCGGGTGCTAGCCGAAGAGCGCCTGCTGCCATCGGGCGAGGCCCGTTCCGCGGCGGGCGATCTCGCGAATCGGATGATGGGCTTGGGGGTCCTTGATCCTTTCCTTCATCAAGAGGGAGTCGAGGAAATCATCGTGCGCAATGGGACCGTGCTGATCGGGAGAAACGGGCAGGTCGGGAAAAGCGGCGTAACTGCGCCGGAGATGTACTTTTATGCGCTGGCCCAGCGCGTGGCGGAGATGGGTGGCAAGCCTCTGCGAGCCGCGAATCCCTTTGTGCTCGTCGATCTACCCGATGGCTCGCGCTTTACCGCGATGGTGCCACCTCTCTCGCGCCGCGGCACCGCGATCAACATCCGCGTCTTTTCGAGACATGTTCTGAGCGTTGAAGATCTAGTGCGAGTGCAGATGCTGAGCCGATGGCAGGCGGATTACCTCAAAGAAATCGTGCTCGATCGACGCAAGAGCATCCTCGTTTCAGGGCGACCGGCCGCGGGCAAGACCACGCTCCTGAATGCCCTCCTGGCGCTCTTGCCCGAGAACACGCAACTCTGTGGAGCAGAGACATTTGAAGAGATTGTCACCTCGAATCCCTTCGAAGCACGCGCCGTCGTCCGCGATCAAGTGGAGGCCGGGCGGGTCACGATGGCCGAGGTGGTGAATGTGCTCTATACCCGCATGCGGCCCGATGTAGTCGTGGTGGGAGAAGTGGTGAGCGAAGAAGCGAAAGAGTATTTGCAGGCCATCAACCTGGGTGTCGTCGCCCACACCACCATCCATGGGAATTCCGTCCTTGATGCCCTTTTGCGTCTTGAGACACTCGCGCGCGAAAAGGAAATGCCGCTCGGGGCGATCCGAGAGCGGATTGCCCGTGGGCTGGGAGTAGGCGTGCATGTGGATTTGAAACTGAACGCAGAAGGGACTGGTTGGCAAAGGCAAGTCACCGAGATCGTCGAAATTAGCGGGGATTCCGAACGCTACATTCTCACACCCATTGCCGGAGACCACAATGCTTGAGATTACGCTCCATTGGCTGTTTATCGGCGCGAGCGCGCTCGCGGCGAGCCTGTTCGTCTATGGCGCGCTGACAAGCACAATTCGGCTCGCCCAATGGGTGTATCTGCGGCGCAGACCCTGGTGGATGCGAATGACAATGCGGGCTCGGCCAAGTTCGACCCAAGCGTCATTACCATCGAACCAATTATCGCGTCTTGCCGTGCTGATAGCAGCCGGTGCCCTCGCGGCCAAAGCGGCATTGACTGGCGGGCTTTTGGTCGCGGTCTACCTGGTCATGGTCGGCCTCGCGCTCTACAGGTATTTGGGGCGTCATGCCTCGGCTCAATCGCGCGAGCAGATCTCAGGTGCGATCGGCGATCTGGTGTCCGCCTATTACTCGTCCTACCTGGTTGTCCCGACCGTCTTCAACGCCCTCCTGGAAGCGAGTAAGACGATTACGGATTCGTCACTGCAATCAGCGGTGCAGCGTGCGCTGGACGCCTTCGGCGCCGGTCGGACAACCGAAGAGGCGCTCGCTCAACTCGTGAATGAGGTACCCGATCCTTACATCGCCCAATTCGCCTTTATCTTGCGCCACACGTCGGAATCCAACCAAACGGAGATCCTAGCCGCGCTGCAATCACTCGGCAAGCGCCTCGATCAGCGCAAACGGCTGAAAGACCGTTCACGCGTGGCTCTGGCGCTGGTGAGTGGAACCGTGCGCTTTTTGCAGTCGGCGAACGGTGCCGTGATTTCACTCGCCGTGCTCGCGCCCTTCTGGTGGAACTTTTATGCATCGTCCGTGTCTCACCAGGCTTTCTTGATGATTGGCGCAACCATTGCGCTGATGGGATCGTGGTATTTCGAGAATCAGCTGCAGCAACTGCGGGAACGAGTCTTGTAGCCATGGGCGACACGCAGCGGGAGATTTCCGAAGACATTATTCGGCGCGTCCAGACGAATCGCAAGACGATTAACGGCTTGCAGCACGGCCTCGTCGTCTTTCGGATTTATCGAGGACAACTGGTGCAAATCACGGCCTCAGAGACATTGACGCTCTCTGCCGGCGAACAACTCTGTCCCTTGCTGTTGCAAGAAGAACCGAACTCATAGCTATTTGCTTTCCAATTGAGTAGTAAGTCAATACGCTCCTCTCTGGTTTTCCAAGCCAACAGGTGTGGGTCCTGTTGGCTTTTCCTTTTGGGGAGGGATGAAGAAAACTCCATGACTGAGACGATCATTCACACGATTCTCGTGAGCAGCGCCTTCAGCGCCGCGTTCTTCGGCCTCTACGCCGTTCTTCGTTCAGCCGGCGAGATGGTCGCGCATGTCGTCTATCTGCGCACGCCGGCATGGAAACGGTTCGCACGACGCGCGGAAGCGCCGTCTGGTCCGAGGGACTCGGTCGACGAATTGCCCTGGGAAACATGGCGGCTGGTCGCCGGAATTAGCGGGGTAATTGCACTGTTTTTCGCACTGTGGGGCACGGACTATATCTACCTCGCGGTCTTTGGGATTGCCGCGGCGTACATTCCCTCTTTTGTTCGCCGACAGATGAAGGAGAATGCGCGCTGGCGCCTGCGCCTCGAAGTGCGGGATTTCGTCGCCGAGCTGCGTTTGGCACTCGCGCTCAACGTGACGGTCTCGCAGGCTTTGGAACATCTTACCCAGCGTTCAAGGGAGACTAACACGCCCTTTGCCGAACGAATCGCTCACCATGTCGAACGGACTTTGCGGATGGAGGGACCCGAAAAGATGCTCGAAGCATTGGCGGAGGAGTTCGACTCGGAGGACCTGCGCAAGCTCCTCGTGCTTTTGCGGGCTGCGCTCCGCGGCGGAATGTCACTCGCCGAAGCGCTTTCCGAAAGCGCGGATTCTATCGCGCAGAACATCCTCGCGAGCGCCGAGCTCTCCATTGAGGAAATGCCGACGCGTCTCATTCTGCCAATGCTGTTCGCGCTGTTCCCCACCATCATGGTACTCGCCCTGATCCCGGCCGTGAGCCTCCTCGTCACATCGCTCTCGGGAGTGCCCACGTCGCCGTAGGCCTGGCGAGATTATCGGTCGCGCTAAAGGAGGTGATGTCTATTGCAGGAAATGTAGTGGTCTGAAGTGCAAGCATTCCGGCAAGTCAGGTGCAATCGATCGAGCAGGAGGAGCAGTCCTCCCAATCATTCCAGACAAGGAGAAAGAAATGCACGCCCTGCGCAAGTTTCATTCAGATGAACGCGGCACGGAAATGGTCGAATTCGTAGTCGGGGCCACGCTGATCATCGCCATAATGATGCTCATCATGGTGAGTTTGTGGAATACGACCCACGAACGCGCGGCCGCGACGAACACCATCATCACGGACAACGTTCCGACTGCCGCCCAGCCGTAGAGCATTGACTGCGGGATGGCTCAAGCACGAGAGCCATCCCATCTCCGATCAAGGAGCAAGAATGAACTCTATCCGAACCTTTTGGCGTGAAGAGAGCGGCCTCGAAACCATGGAGTACATCGTGCTGGCGACATTGGTCGCAGCGCTGCTGACGCTTTCCGTGGTCGCCCTCTTCAACACTATCGCCGACAAGATCAAGGCCATCAACGGCAGCCTGTAGGAGAGGAGAATTCCATGAGACGAATCCTGACGCTTGTGTGCAAGGTCGCCATCCTTTTGGGGCTGGTCGCGCTCGCATTAGTCCTTGTTTTCCCAGCCTGGTCCTCCGTCCCAATCTGGATACCGATGGTCGGGATGGACGCACTCTTTTTCGGTATCGCGGTCAAGGACTTGCAGGAGGAGCGCATCCCCAATCTCGTCACCTACCCGCTGATGTTCGCCGGGGTGGTGCGTGCCTACATCCTGCAGGACGCGACCTTTCTGTTGTTCTGGTTCATGCTCTGGCTCGCGTGGGAGACTCACCTGATGGGAGCGGGAGACGCCAAGCTCCTCATGGGACTCTTCGCGTTATGGCCCGACATGCAGCTTGCCTACGTCGTCACGGCATCCATTCTCATCACCGGCATCCCTTATCTCATCTTCAAGTATCGCCGACAGTGGCGTGTCGCTCTCCGAGGATTGGGTTGGAGGCTTTTCACTTTGAGGCTCCTTCCTAGCCCGGCCGAGTTTCAGAGTGAAGCGGTCCCGTACGCCTTTTCTTTCTGTCT
>JAJYJL010000568.1 GCA_021789565.1 Acidobacteriota bacterium | reverse complement strand
GGGGCCAAGTCAAGTAGACAAAATCATGAAGAGTCAGCAGCTTCTGAGTCCACACGAAATGCGGCCCCCGAAGATGCCTTCGCAGCAGCATGCGTGCTCTGGGATAGGTCCAGTCCTTCGCGGTCCGGACGGGTTCCGGGATCGCCTCATCAACTTCCGGGAACTCGTAGTCATCCCGGCTCTGGGGCTCGTCCTGCGCCATCCATTCACGTAGCTGTTCTTTGTAACACTCGGCGTCCGTGTAGTCGTAAATGCGTATCCACTGGTCAAGCGATCTCCGCAACAGGAAGTAGAACGCCGATCCGAGGAATCGCTCCTGCTCTTCGAGCAAGTCCTGCGCACCTCCGATTTTGAGGTCGCCGTATGCCCGAAGTTCGAAGGCGGCCATTATCCTGCCTTCGCCAAGGGCTCCGCCCCGCCAATATCCTGTCCCAAGGTCATCCCTGGCTTCAAAGCAAAAGTCGACTTTGCCTTCGAGCGCCACTCCCGTGAACTCCTCAATCAGCTTCTTAATGGCGGTTCGCGCGAAGACCACAGCGACCTTGCCGGTTTGTTGCCAGAGTTGTTCGTGGGCTAGATTCCTCTCCACCAGCGCCAGGCAGAGACGGTAGAGGCGCTCGCCGTTTGTCTCCAAGCGATAGCTTGTGGGGATGCAGCGGAGGGACGGAAGGGTTTCACCGCAACCCCGGCCCAGCAGAGCTATATCAGCGGCGACAGCATTTCGCTCGGGGCTTCGAGAACTGGCATCGCGCCGAACGACGATCTCCTGGCCGCTTCCGCGACGGCGTGCGCCAAGCTTTGTGATTCTTCGCATTTCAAATGCCTCGCGACGAGACGGTCGGTTCTTTTGGGCGGCTTGCACTCAAGCCGATGGAGTTCCGCGAGCAGGTGTTTCTGATCCGCTTTCGTCTTTTTCATGAGGGGTAACCCAGTTTCGATGATTCGGATGGCGATCAACCCCCATCGCAAAACAGGCCTCGAACAAGGGCACAAAAGAAGATCACAACGGAATATTGCTTGGTGTCTCAGGATCATCCCTTGCTGCCGATTGCCGGGCTCAACGTGTAGCGAAGGGTTCTCCGGTGTCCACCGACTCCGCCAGTGATGCCGCAGCAATCTTGGGTAGGTTGGCGTCTTTCCCCCCTGAGCGGTGGGTTCTTTCACGGAAATTGATCTCCAACCGACAGCTATCTACGCGGCGTAAATGGATATCGAGATGTCGTTTTCAATGATTCAGTTGCAGGGGAAACTTCTCTATTGTTATGCGCGCTCTTTGAGCACGGCCGCTGCATTCCTGCGTCGGAAGATGGCTCAGCGGTCTGCTTCTTGGCATGCTTGACTACGTACATGGCTGCGTCGGCCGCGTTCAATAAGCTCTCCCGAGTCGAGCCGTCTTCGGGATAGAGCGCGATGCCGACGCTTGCAGAGCCATGCAGCACGTATCCGTCGAAAGAGCACGGCTCGTCGAAGCTGCGTTCAAGACGCTGTGCAATCTCCGCGACTTCTCTGCGGTTGTGTGGGCGCGGAACGAGCACGGCAAATTCGTCGCCGCCGATCCGCGCAAGCATGTCACCGGTGCGCAGCATGTGCTTCATGCGAGCCGCCGCCTCCTGGAGGTACAGGTCACCAACATGGTGCCCGTAAACATCGTTGACCTGCTTAAAATCGTTGAGATCGATGTAAATCAACCCGAAGATACCGGCATCCTGACGGACCTTCTCAATATGCTCTTCCAGATAGGTTTCCAGCGAGAACCGGTTGTGGATGTCAGTCAGCAGATCGAACTGGGAACGATGCTGAAGATCGGAGTACAGCCGCCTGGTCTCGATGGATAGTTTGGTCATTGACGCCGCCATAGAAAGGGCCTCAGCTTCATTGGCGACCGGTTTGGTACGTGGATGAAACGCGGCGTAGAAGACACCAAGCGGCGGTCCGGATCGAGCGGGAATCTGCTCTTCGACGACGCGATAGGCATCCAGTTTCCGCGGGCATTTCCCGAGTGTTGCACCATCGACAATCTGGCACCAGCAGGGGGCGTAACGTAGCTTGAAAGATGTCAGAGTGACAATCTGCTCGATGATCTCGGCGAGAGGACGAGAGCCATTGATATCTTCAAGAATACGGCTGCGTTGACGCTCCATGTAAGCCACCGCGGCGCTCTGGCGACGCACTTTGCGTTCGCGTATCCATTCCCTCATGCCGGCGGCGAACAGCAACACCAGGAGAAGGCCGACGAGAAGGATGAGATTGCGGACATTCATAAGAGAAGGCCGGGCAACGACCGCAATATCGTCGAAAGAACGAAGGAGGATATCGAACGGCACCTCAGTGCCCGGGCTAATTCCACGGGTATCCACTACCGCGCAAATGCCCGTGACACGGACTCGAGTGCCCAGCGGTATTTGCCGCATCGGCGGAAGGATGGCGTCTCCATGCGGATGTCGATAGATCGCAGTGAACAGGCGGCCATCGGCATCGATGACATATTCGTCCTGCGCCGTCTCCCGCACCTCCGTGACAATCTGGCCGTCGATCGAGACCAAATCGTTCTGATGCCCATCCGGTCTGCTGCTATTCCAAAAAGCCAGCTGACTCCAGGTGGCTGGTCTCGGAGTGATGGGGGCTGGAATGTGGCTGTCCAGGATTTCGCTGTCGTTCAACTCCAAGAAGCGGTCGTGCGCGTCGGGAAAACCTGATGCGACCGCGCAGTCGCCGATATGCAAGGACGCATGGGTATGCGTCGAGATCCACAGGCTTTTGGTTCCGTCCTGAAGCACGACGACCGCTCCGGGCTCGTAGTAGGTAATCGTTCCATGAACCTGGATCCTGTGTGACATATCTCGCTGATGATAGCCAGAAAGGATTTGGTCCATTGGCGTGATCGGAAGGGACCAGAATCTTGTCTCGATTCGCTTGAGGACTTTCACACCTGTGAGATTCGAGACGTAAAGAACGACCCCTGTTTGCTGCATCTTGTCGTCGAACTTACCCGCGGCGACTCCCGTAATTTCGACGTCATCATCCAGGAGGTTTTCGAGCCGTTGTTCGTCGTCACTGTCGACGTACGCTTCGATGTGGCCGCCGTCCATCGCCAGTTGCAGCCGGGTGCTGCCCACACGGGCCGCAGAGCTTACTACACGGTCCACAGCGCGAACCGTCGCGTGGACACTGACCAGCCGACAGTCGTACTGAGCTCGTATCAACTCGTCGAAGGTGGCAGACATCGGCTTTGGTAAGTTGCCGTGACGAAGCAGCGTGATGGCACTGGCTACGACGAGTGGCCGAAAGCTGCCCTGGGTCATGCCCTTGATGAAGATGCGATCTCCTGGGATCAGTGATTCCTGCGTGGCGGGCTTGACGAAGATTGCTGCATCGCCGTCTTGGACGAAGAGCAAACTTTCGTACCCACGCGAGTAGACCACAGTGGCTTCAAAAGCGACAGGAATCCCATGGTCTGCTTCTGTATTCCTGAGCGCATGCACTGCGCGCAGAGTTGTAAGCGGGCCCTGCTCGGATGCAAAAGCCGTTGAAAGCGAGAAAAGAGCGGCCAACGCCATAAGCAATTTTCGAAGTGGGATCCATAAAGCTCTCCCCGTATCTCCGCGCTTGGTCGCCTCTATTGGTATGATTCCAAATGGTTTCCACGCCTCGTCAGGAAGGACCTTCCGGGCGCCTCCGAATTGAACAAGTGCAGACACCCTGCAGCTACTCCGTTTCTGTGGGCTCTCTTAACTTTCTACCACACCATCGGTCCTGAACGACAAGCAGCGCATCTCGAACAATTCGCTCTCTCGTCCAATGAGAATCTGGTTACTGCATACTAAAGACCATACATGACGGGCTATTCCTCTCTTGAGGCAGAATGTCCTGAGGTCCCCTTGGTTGGCTATTCCACCCAAGATGCCGAGGCAGATCCTGCATTCGCTGGCAGAGGTCGAGATAGTGCGCAATCCGCCGATGGTGCACATCGAAGCCTGCCTGATCGAAGTGGCGCGCCATGGTGTCGTTTGCGCCGCGCCACTCCCAATACCCCACAAGGTCTGTGAGTCGCCCAAGCTGCTCCTCATCGAAGCCGAGCACCTTGCCCACTTCGCGCGCGGCTGAGCGTCCACGATAGGTGATGACGTTTGCCGTCATCGCGGCACCCAGCGATCCATAGCGTTCGTAGATGTACTGAATCACCTTTTCCCGTTCATCGCCGGAAGGCAGATCAAGGTCGATATCGGGCCACTCACCACAATTTTCTGAGAGGAACCGCTCGAAGAGCAGTTCCATGCCGATAGGATCGACAGCGGTGATCTCAAGCGCGTAGCAGACGGCGGAGTTGGCTGCAGAGCCTCGTCCCTGAACAAGGATGCCATACTGCTGGCAGTAACGGATGATGTCCCAGACAATCAGAAAGTATCCAGCAAAGCCGAGCTTCGCGATCAGCGCAAGCTCGCGCCGAACCTGAGCGCGAGCTTTATCGAGGAGATACCGCCTGGCGGATGAGCCGTAACGCTTCATCACACCTTCGTCCACGCGCTTGGCCAGAAAGCTGTCCATCGACTCGCCATCTGGCACCGGGTAGCGCGGGAATTCGTAGCCAAGATTGTCGAGAGTAAACTCGAGCCTGTCACTCACGATTCGTGTATTGACGATTGCTTCAGGTAGATCCGAGAACAGCGAAATCATTTCCTGCGGTGCACGTAGATGCCGCGCAGAGTTGGTGGATAACAATCGCCCCGCAAGGTCGAGCGTGGTGTGATGGCGGATTGCCGTGAACACATCCAGTAACTGTCTGTCATTTTCTGCCGCATAGCGCACGCCGTTGGTGGCGATAATGGGCAAGCCCAGGCTGGAGGCAACGCTGAGCAGAGCCTGATTGCGGCTCTCTTCGTCTCGTTGCTGATGGCGCTGGAGTTCGAGATACAGATTGCGACGGCAGTAGATTGAAGCCAGCCGGTCGGCAGTCCGAGCCGCTTCTCGCTGCGCCCCATGCCCGAGCGCTGAGGACAGTGGTCCTTCTTCGCCACCCGTCAGGCAGATCAGACCGGCAGCAAACTCTTCGAGATCCTCCAGCGTCGCAGCACCTTCCGCCTTCCTGGACTCGCGCATCTTCATGCGCGTGATGAGCTGGCAGAGGTTCTTGTACCCGGTCTGCGAGGCACACAGCATTACAACCCGCGACGGTTCCACTTGAACCTGATGCGGTAACCACGTCGGCAGCATGAGTCTGCTACCTAAAGAGGAGACGGCGATCTCAGCACCGATATGCGCTCTGATGTTGCTTCGTTTCCCCGCTGTATGGAACCGTGCCGCACCGTACAAACCGTTTCGGTCGGCCAATGCTATCGCCGGCATGCCCAGCCTGGCCGCATGCTCAATCAAAGTATCCGGTTGCGATGCTCCATCCAGAAAACTGAAGGCGCTGGCAGCATGCAACTCGACGTAACAGCCGTCATTCGAAAGCGCCAGAGTGCTTCGCCCAATCGAGAATCGCCTCTGTTCCTCAATGCTTGGTTGATTCGTTGCATCATTCGGATGACAGACCGGCGTGCCCGGAGAGCGGCTGTTTGGCACACTGGGAGTGCGTTCAGTCATAGAATGCTTCCAGCCACCAGGCATTCCGCACACGATCGCAGACCAACAGACATGTGACAGCAGGGTTCGTGCCGCTCACTGCTCGTACATCCCACTCTTCTTCATTCCAGCCATCCACGGCCCACCAGCAGCCACTCGTGCGCCAGGGCCCGTAGGCGGCCGTCACCTCGTAGCGATTCTCTCTATCTCTGAAAGCAACGGGCCGCTTTGCCTGGGGCACCACCTGCACAGGCTTCGGTGGGCGCATGCGCCGCAATGCCAGTCGCGGATATCCGACCTGCGGCGCGTGTGCCTTTACGTCTCCGGCAAAGCGCTCCATGCGAAAACCACCGGGACGGTGCGAATCCTCGAGGATGGGCGATCCAACGCGGTCCTCTCCTGCGAGAGCCTTGAGCCGCGCAATCGTCACGTCAAGGTGCGACGGTTCCGGGGCCTGGGGCGCGAACAGACCTAGCCAAACACGGGAGGCCCCCCGCCTCT
>JAJYJL010000567.1 GCA_021789565.1 Acidobacteriota bacterium | reverse complement strand
ATTCGCCCTTGGCCATCCCCGTCGAAGGCCCCCCATTTCGTGCCGAGCTTACCGCCGCCGACGCTGCCTGGCACCTAACCTTCACCGCCGATAAGAACCAGCGGACCATGCCGGCGGCCGATCTGGTCACCTGGGGTAAGTGCACGGAGCCTGCTAGCGGAGGGACACTGGTCTTGGCCGACGGTGGAATCCTGGCCGCCGGCTGCACGGCCGCCGACAAAGAAAAGTTGACGATCGCCTCCGATGTCTTCGGCACGCAAAAGCTGCCCATCCACTCGGTCTGCGGTGTCGTGTTCCACCTGCCGTTCGGGCGCCAGCGGCGCGACGCCCTCTTGGACCGCATCGCGCGGGCAACCGGCCAGTCGGACCGGCTACTTCTGGCCAACAGCGACGAGCTGACCGGCTCATTGGTGGCCATCGCCAGCGATGTGGTGAAACTCGACGCTGAGGTCGGCCCCGTGGAAATCTCGACCGATCGCGTTACCGCTATTATCTTCAATCCAGAATCGAGGCGCCGGTGGCCGGGGGGCCATCCTGGATGTGACCGTTCGCGGGGCAACTGTCATTCTGAGCGTAGCGAAGAATCTAGCCTGCTAGAGGGGCAACGTAGATCCTTCGCCGACCAACGCGTTGCGTCGGTGCCCGTCAGGATGACGAATTGGTCCCAGACCTGTGAACGCTTACGTTGTGGGATGGAGACAACGCTGTTTCTCGCGAGGGGCGGTTTTGTGCCCTTCTTCAGCCCCGAAGGGGCGCCAGTCATGAGCCAGCCGCGCAAGCCCCTGGAGTTGGGGCATATTGCGTTGCCGAGCCCCAACGGGGCGGTACCAGCCAGTGTCGCCGCTTCGCGGCTTCCAACGATGTACATGGTCGCTTACCAGGGGCTTGCGCCCCTGGCTAGTGACTACCGCCGCTTCGCGGCTGCCCGTTCGACTGACGAAATGAATCAAGCCACCGCAAAGACCAACAAGAACGCCAACCTTTTTCGCGCTTGGGTCGGCTTCCGCGACGGGAGCCGGCTGCTAGCCCGCGAAATCGTCCTCCACGACGGATCGCTGCGCATTCTTGCCAACGGCCAAACCTGGAACGCCCCGGCGGACCGCCTGATCTTCCTGCAGCCGCTCGGCGGTCGGGCAGTGTATCTCTCCGATCTCAAGCCGGCCGAATATCGACAGACGCCGTATCTCGACCTGCCGTGGGCCTATCAGGCTGACCGCAACGTGACTGGCGGCTGGCTCCGCTGCGGCGGCCGACTCTTCTTGAAAGGCCTCGGCGTGCATAGCACGGCGCGACTCGTGTACGAGATGCCAGGGGCCAGAGGCCAGGGGTCAGAGGCCGTGGGGCGTGGGGCGTGGGGCGTGGCGCGTAGAGACTCCCCTCTCCCTCCGGGAGAGGGGCAGAAGCCAGTGTTCCCTCTCCCATTGGGAGAGGGGCAAGGGGTGAGGGCGAGCCGCTTCTGTGCCGAAATCGGCATTGACGACTCCACGGCAGGACAAGGAAGCGTGCACTTCCACGTGCTAGTCGATGGCCAAAAAAAATTCACCAGCAAAACGATCCGCGGCGGCGACCCGCCCGTGCCCGTCTCGGTTGACGTAACCGGCGCCAAGCGGCTCGAACTCCTGGTCGACTACGCCGACCGCGCCGACATCCTAGACCATGCCGACTGGCTCAACGTGAGGCTGATTGTGGACAGTGGAACCACAGATGAACACCGATAAACGCAGATGATTGAGAACTTACTAGCGGAAGCAGGCACAACAACACCCGGGGGATGGCCATGTCCGCGCGGAACGTTGGATCGAGTTCCCCGACCGGGAGACGATAATCGCCACAGCGGTAGAACGTCGCTGGGTTCAATTGCGATGTGGCACAACTGACGCCCGGCCTGAGAGCAGTGCAGAGCATGTCGTTCGACAAGCGATCAGAACCTCTCGCCGCCGCTCCGACGTGTACTTCCGTGGTGCCGGAACAAGGTCACCATGTAAAGTCGTCGGCTGCCGCAGCGCACTGCCACCCGCTGCGGTCACCCAGCGGAAAAGCGAAGTGTGCGCCATGTGGATGCTGGACTTCTGGTCCAGCTCCACCAAAGCCCGCCGTGAGGGAGCACCGTTGCGGGGAATGGGTATGGCCAGTGCTTTTGGCCGAACCGCCTTGACGCACAACGTAAAACGTGCAATAATAGTCTGCGTAAAGGGACACATTCTATCTCTTTAAGCAGAGCATGTCTGAGGCTGCCATGACGGTGGAGAAGTGGGTTGACGACCGCCAGACGAACGGAAAGTACACGTTTCTCCGCGCCGAAGCCATCGTGGGCACCGGCCTTTCCCCGGAAGCCGTGAAGAAGGCGCTGCAACGATTGGCAGGCCGTGGGCGAGTGCTCAAACTCAAGGATTATTTTTACGTGACCGTGCCCCTGGAGTATCGGAGTGCCGGCGGGCTCCCCGCCCCATGGCTCATCCACGACCTGATGGTCGCGATGCGATTACCCTACTACGTCGGGCTCCTCACGGCAGCGGCTCAACATGGTGCCTCCCATCAACAGCCGCAGGAGTTTCAGGTCGTCACCGATCGCTCAGTCCGCCCACTGACCGCAGGTCGCATCAAGGTCCGATTCTTCGCAAGCCAATATGTGGAGAGAGCGGCTGTTACCAACGTCAAAACGCCTACCGGAAACATGCGGGTATCGACGCCCGAAACGACTGCCGTAGACCTGGTCCGCTTCGCCAGAGCCTCCGGTTACTTGGACAACGTCGCCACGGTCCTAGCAGAACTAGCGCCATCGCTTGATTCCAAGAGACTGCTGACCGCCGTGCGGCTAGTCAACGACGTACCCAATGCCAAGCGTCTGGGATACCTGCTGGAGCATGTTGGCGCGAGAACCGTCTTGGAACCGTTGCGCGCCTGGGTCCAGCGACAATCGTTACGCCCAGTGCCATTGCGTTCCGGGCGGCCCGCGAAGGACGCACTGGAGGATCGCCGTTGGCACGTGCTGGTGAACCAACCTATTGAGGTTGAAGTGTGATTCCCCAGGCAAACATCACCGCATGGCGAGCCAATGCACCGTGGCCCGACGATGCCCAGGTCGAACAGGATCTCGTTCTGACACGTGCGCTCATTCAGCTATTCTCTGCACCGGAACTGGCCGGCATGATCGGGCTGCGCGGCGGCACTGCGTTGCACAAGCTTTTCCTCCAGCCGGCGTGCCGCTATTCCGACGACGTCGACCTGGTACAAACAAAGGCTGGCCCGATCGGTGTCCTCCTCGACGCGATTCGATCGAACCTTGACCCTTGGCTGGGCAGGCCGACGCGATCTCGCGCCGAGGGCGGCGTTGCCTTGGTCTATCGGTTCGAGTCGGAGATTCCGCCGGTGAGGCCGCTTCGGCTGAAGATCGAAATCAACACCCGCGAGCACTTTACGATACTGGGGTTCGCCAACCGCCATACGACAGCCGACAATCCTTGGTATTCCGGGTCAGCCGAGGTGATGACATACGAAATCGACGAGTTGCTCGGAACCAAGCTGCGGGCTCTCTACCAACGACGGAAGGGTCGCGACCTGTTCGACCTCTGGCTGAGCATCAGCCGGAAAGTAATCGATCCGGAGCGAATTGTGACTTGCTTCGGCGAATACATGCAACGAGAAGGGCATTCCGTGTCGCGAGCCCAGTTCGAGCAGAACCTTCACGGCAAAGAGTCCGATTCCGCCTTCCGCGGGGACATCAAGCCGCTGTTGAGAGCCGACGTTGACTACGACGCTGCCATGGCCATGGCGCAGGTCAAGCACGTGATTGTCGAGAGGGTGCCCGGGGCTCCGTGGCGAGGCTCCGCTTGATGAGTCGCTGGACGGATGCTCGCCAGTGCGGGCAGGGAAGCCAAGGGATCGGGCGGCGGCGAAGATGAATCTCGTAGTCCTCGACGACTTCTCCCCGGCCAATCTGAAAAGGGTTTCCCCATTTCGACAGCCGACCAATCAGCACATCGTATTCCTCTAGAGAATGACATGGTGCGTGGCCTCAATAGTAGTCTCGTGGATCGTAGTCTGGGTTGAGTTCCCGCTCAACGATGATGCGTGGTTCTTCCCAAACCCAGAACGCAATCGCCACTCCGATAAATACCGGCTCCGGTACGAGGGGCAATATCCGGTATCCATCTCACAAAGTGGGGGCTTTGGCTCTGCCTTGCGGATTGTATTGTCGCTTCTGGGGGGAATAAAGGAAGTCGGCGGGCTGAAGAAATTCAAAGACCTGCTGGATGCGATGACGACGGCAGAGTGACCGCCGCATCATCCCGATCGTTCACCCCAGCCCTGGCACGATCGCCAGGGCTTGTTCGTTTCCTACGACCCTTCCAGCTTCACTCCCAAGATGCCGAGACGAAGAGTTTTGCCGTCCCTCGCCACGGACTCCAACTGGATGTCATCGAACAGCCGATACATTGGCTGGCTGGGATCATTTCCTTGGAGGACTGCGCGATGGACGAATCGATCTCCGACCTGGTGGCGGCAGCCTTAACGGACGTTGGTCTGCCCGCCCAGACCTGCATGATTCTGACAATGTTGATCCGCGACCACCGTTTCGCCGGTCACAAGTTCACCTATGGCGGCGGCTACGCCGTGCTGTGGGCGGACGGCGACACCCTCGATCTCTACGACGATTCGGGCAGGTGGTTGAAGCAGGTGGCGGTCAAGATGAGAAAGGGAGCGGCCTAGTCCGAGTGGTACCTTGAAATTGAGTGCAGGGGCTTTGCCTTTGCCTCTTTTCCCTCTCATGCTTCTTGTCGATCTGACCAAGCGCAAACTCCTTCGGTCGAGCCGTATCGGGCAAATAGTTAAACAATGCTTTAGCATTCTTAATCCCGCCCAGTTCCTCGCTTAACAGTCGCCAGCATATGATTTCCATCTTCCTTGCGCTGGCCTCGGTGCTGCTCGATGGCTCTTAACACCATATCACGCCACACCCCGTAGACAGGATGTCTGAAGTGGATTGCATCGATCAACAATTCCGGTGGCACGTTGCCACTGGAGTCAACAATTCGTGGTGTAATGTCCACCACAAGAACGTTCCGTCTAGATGAACACAGGACGCACATTTGCTTACATAATCGTCGCAAATCCACATTGGTAATAGGTCCAGGCAGCAGTCCACAGGCTATCTGGTCATCGTTTACTGGCTGTGGCAACAAGACAATGACCAATTTGTCTTGAAGACAGTCAAGTAACCTGCCAAACTGCTTCAGTAGTTGATCTGGCGGGGTTCCAGCAGCCAGATCTGTCGTGCCAAGATGGATCACGACCACGTCCGCAGTGGACGCCTCTGACACGTGTTGTAGTGCAACCCCAACCCTACAACCATCTCGAAAGAAGCCGCTCTCGATGATGCTCATCGGTGCGAACTTGTGCAAGCGCCTCGCTTGCGAGTCGCCAATCACAAATAGAGACCGAGTAATTGATGGTCGGCGTTTTGGTAATGCTACCATTCTGGCTGCTCGTGCTAGCCTCAGCTTCTCCTGCTCGATCGCCCTGGCTATTCGTGTCCTCAGCTTCTCCTGCTCGAAGCTAGATATATGAGGTACGTTGTCAGCCACGGGCTGCCAGGAGATCGGTCTGTCAGTAACCATAGCGACTATGTGTGCTAGCTTAAATCGCACAGGAAACCCGAGCTTATGAGTTCCGTACCAGTCGGCACCTAGTACGAAAACAGTGCCAGATGCTAGAATACAGCAGCAAATAATGAAGTGGAGCAGAATCCGTTTGTCACTGCTAACCATCTTTAGCCCCCAAAGTGCGCAAAGAAGCAAGCTCATCGGTCCAGCCACCGGCATTACTCCTCGGCTCATCCCGCACCGAGAATGCTCTTGGTGGTTGAACGTTTGCTTGCATGGCACACCTTCTGATTGTGCTGGAAACAGTCATGCCTCACCGCAACGTTGAAGTCTGGTGATTCGCTTGCTGTTCCTGGCGTCGATGCAGGTCCCCTCTTGGCTTTGGTGGTGACGAGCCGCATTGGCACCAACCAGATGTCAGAGAACTTGCCCAACACCGACCCTCCGATGAACCTTCCCCT
>JAJYJL010000566.1 GCA_021789565.1 Acidobacteriota bacterium | reverse complement strand
CGCTCGTCGCACAACTACAAGAGTATGCCCGAGATGAAGCGCGCGAGCAAGCCTATGAACTTGCCTTCAAACCCGCAGCCGGCCTTTCCGCAGCGGAACGCGAAAGTTTGGTCCAATTCTCCTATCAGGTGAACGTCATGAACCTGGTGAACCGCTTACCGCGTTTTCGCGAGCTATATGACAAGTTTCAAGCCGGCGGCCGCTCCGCGCGCTTTCTGATAACGGAAGATTTACTGGACCTTCAAGTTTTATCTCAACTTGCCTGGTTTGATGAAATCTACCTAGCTTCGGACACGGTCGTCCGGGGTCTGGTTGCGAAGGGAAAAGGCTATAGCGAAGAGGATAAAGTTGCAGTCCGGAAAAAGGAAGTTGAAATATTCAATGTAATACTTAAGGAATACCGGGAGGCTTCCGAACGGGGCCAAGTTGAACTTTCCACCTCGCCTTTTTACCACCCGATTCTGCCGCTCTTGTGCGACACCAACATCGCGCTTGAGTCCCACCCGGGCGTTCGGCTGCCTCGCCGGGGATTTTGCCATCCGGAGGACGCCGCCGGACAGTTGAGGGCCGCCGCGGAATTGCATGAACAGGTTTTCGGGTGCCGTCCCAAGGGGCTGTGGCCAAGCGAAGGGAGCGTTTCCGATGAAGTCCTGCGGCTGGCCGCCCAGGAAGGCTTCACCTGGGCCGCGACGGACGAGGGTGTGCTATCGAGGTCCCTACAGGCGGGCTTTCATCGCTATCCCGACGGTGGCGTCGAGAATGCGCAGGATCTCTACCGGCCGCACCGATTTGTCGGAGGCAGCCGTGACATCTCGGTCTTTTTCCGGGACCATGCCCTTTCCGACCTGATTGGATTTGTCTATTCGCGGATGGAACCGCACGCGGCCGCCCAAGACCTCTACCAGCGAATTCAAAGCGCGGCTCGCAGCACGGGCGACCGGCCTGCCCTGATTTCCATTATTCTGGACGGCGAAAATGCCTGGGAATTCTATCCCGGCAATGGCCGGGAGTTTCTGAAGGCCTTCTATGGGAAAGTAGCCGCAGATCCGCAATTGAAGGCCGTGACGGCCAGCGAGGCTCTGGAACTGGTCGAGCAGGGAAGGCTTGAGCACGTTGTTCCCGGGTCCTGGATTAATGCGAACTTCGATGTGTGGATTGGCGCAGATGAAGACAACCGCGCCTGGGAATTGCTGGCGGAAGCGCGGGGCTTTTTTGAATGGAACAAGGATCGCACCACCCTCACAGATGAAAGCGTCCGGAAAGCCCAGCATGAAGTTTGGATCTCGGAGGGAAGCGACTGGTGCTGGTGGTACGGCCCGGAACATTCGAGCGCGCACGATGACGAATTCGATCTCCTCTACCGCAAGCACCTGAGCAACATTTACCACATGCTGGGCGACTCGGCCCCCGACGAACTTGCGATTCCAGTAAAATCCAGGAAAGGCGCCGCGGTAAATTATCCTCCTACGGGAAACATCGCGCCCGAGATTGACGGTCTTGAAACGAATTACTTTGAGTGGCTGGGGGCCGGGCTATACCTTCCCGATACAAGCTCCGGCTCCATGCACGGAGTCCGGAATCATCTGGAAGCCCTTTATTATGGCTATAGCGCGAGCGCCGTTTTTCTGCGCCTGGACTTCCGCGCATCCTTCAGCCAGGAGCACCCTTCCTTTGAAATCCGGATTACCATTAATGGCGACAGCCGTGCGCGGCTGCACGCACTGATCCGCAACGGCGCAATCCGCCAAATTGAGTTCTGGCGCGGCGAGGAACTACATCGGGTGCCTTTAAGCACCAGCGAAAAGTTGCAGGCCAGTTTCGCAGTGATCTTTGAAGTAAAAATGGAATATGAGGTTTTGGGAATATCCCAGGGGGAAAATCTCGACCTTCAGGTTTCGCTTTGGGCGAATGACCTGCCGCTTCAAATCATGCCGCAGGATGGCTGGCTGCGGCTCGAACTTTCGGAGAATCTGCAAAGTTGGTGAGACGGAACCCCGAAAAGTCTAAAGGATAAAGAAGAGGGCATAAAGAATGAAGTGACGCTTTAGCTTGATGTCATAGTCAATTGCATTTATTAATACTTAATCCATCGTCATTCACACTTAATACTGATCTTATTTTTTCCACCCTGGCACGATAACGTCCACAGGATCGGACCCTACCGGTACCGTGGTTACCATGGTCAGCGGCGCTGTGCGCAGGATGGCCAAATTGCCGGAAGCGCTGTCCGCCACCGCCAGGAATCTTTCATCGGGGGTTAAGGCCAGTGCACGGGGCTCGACGCCCACATGGGCTGTGCTCTGGACGCTGCGGTCAGTCAGGTCGAAGGCGGTTACGAAGCCATCGCCGGCGTTTGCCAGGTACATCACGCTTGAGTCGCTCTTGAACGCGGCGGCTGCGGGGTCCTGTCCGGTCGGAAGCACCTGCTCAACGTTATCATGCGAGGCGTCCAGAATGGTCATGTTAGACCCTTGGTCGCTCAGAACAAATAACTCCCCTCCGTCCGGCTTCAGCGCTAATCCGCTGGGCCGTGAGCCAAGCTCGATATGTGCAAGAATCGTGCGGGGAACAATCTCCGCCACGGAAACCTTTTCCTCCCCGGTATCGGCCACGAAAACTTCAGACCCGTCACTAGAGACAACCAGCGGCCCGGGCGACTTGCCGACTTGAACGGATCCGAGCAGTTTCTTTTCCGCCGTGCTCACGAAAAAGAGCAGATTGGCGGCCGGCTGGCTCACCACCAGGGTCTTGCCGTCCGGAGTGAGCGCCAGATGCGCTAGGCCTGGCGCAACCTGGACTCGGGCAATTTCCTTCTGAGCGGCGCAATCGAGAAAAACAATCTGGCCTTTGTCCGGTTCGAGGGTGTAGGCGTCCGCTCCGTCCGGGGCGAAGGCAAGGTCTTGCGCCCGCGCTCCAATATCGAACTGGTGAACAACACGGAGCCCCGGGAAGTCGATCACGCTCACTTTTCCGGATTCTGAAACCACGTAAATCTCACGGCTTTTGGGGTGCCGCACGGCTTGGTCGGGAAGCGGAGCCACCGGGATCGTCGCCAGGATTTGCGCGCTTGCCAGATTCAGGGCCGCTACGGAATCGCTTCCGTGATTGACGGCGAAAGCCACGTAAGGATCGGGCAAAGGAATGGTTTTATGGCAGGCAACGTTGAATAAGGCCGCCGAAGCCAGAATCGCCAACACCCAATTCCGAATGGACGGCAGCCGTCCGAATAAAGTTTCCAATGCTGAATTCATAATTTTCGAAAGCCGGGAGTTGAGGTCATTTCCCAGGTGAGCGGCCCTCAGAATATTCTTCATGCAATACTTTAAGTTCTATCTGCCAAGCCGCACGCTTGATTTGCTGGGCTGCCGCCCTCGCCTCGATTAGTATTTCCAACTTGACGTATCGGCCCCGGCTGGGGCGTGCCGGGTGATATAGTCCGCCATAACCCTCAGTAATTGGGCATCGGACATGGGGCTCCAGCCGTGGCCCTTCATGGGGCGGCCATATTCAAACGATCCCTTATAAGGTGGATCGCTGGTGTTCTCCAGGAAATCCTGCATCCGGTAGACCGCCAGGTTCAAATAATAGTTGTCCATGTCGCCCACGTAAAAATGGAGCTTTCCCAGAAGCTCCGGCCCGATCCGCGGCCAGTTCTCGCTGAGATAGGCCCGCAGGTCGTAACCGCGCCGGCGCATGGAGTCGGCAACCTGGTGATCGATTTCGCCCGTAAGCTTGTTCCAAAGCGGTTTGGGATAGCCATCGGCGCCTACGGGAGCGTAAACGGCCTCCCAGGCGTTAAGCTGCTGCGTGGACCTGCCGTGGCTGCCGAGCACCGCCTCAAGCCGGCTAAACTCGCGGACTGACACCTCCGGCTGGCCATTGGCGTCCCGCAGGATATAGCGCTCGGGGGCCAGCCAGAACCGCCCGGGAACGTAAAAAGCATTGTTATCCGTGTAGATGTCGACCAGATCATAGTTGCGGAAGTCGATCGGGTCCGGGTAGAAGCACCAGAGCCCTCCAAAGAAGGCCGGGTGATAAACCTGCAACGCCAGCGATTCCCATCCGCCTGTCGATCCGCCCGTAAGAACGCGGGCGTATGGCCGGCGAATCACCCGGAAACGTCCTTCCACGGCGGGAATAAGTTCCTTCATGATAGCGTCGCCGTAAGGGCCGTTGTTCTCCGAATTGACCGCGTAGGAATCGTCATAGTAGGGCGTGGGATGCTGGAAGGTGACGACGATCATCCTTGGGAAGCCAGGGGAATTCCAGGCGTCGGAAAACGCCGCGCCGCGGCTGCCGTAATCCTGGCCGTCGCCGAAGCCGGGAGTCTGAAAATGAAAGGGAGCCCGCAAGGTAAAATGGCCCTGGAGGTAGACCACGGGATAATGTGTTTGCGGGTGCTCTCTGTAACCTTTCGGCAGCAGCACCGTCGCTCCCAGATAAATCGGCCGCCCCCAGAAATGGCTGAGCAGCCGGCTCTCGATCTTGAAGTGCTTCACCCAGGCCGTATCGGCGGGAACCTGGATGGGAGGGATCACTTTTGTTAAGCTGAGTTTGATGTTGAAACCCGCTTGAGGATCGAGATGAACCGGAATAACCCGGCTGTAAAGATTTCCGGGCGAGCGGGCAAACCATTGTCCTTCCCAGTGGTCCATATGCGCCCAGATTACGTGGCCGTCGGAGCGGTGGAAGCGTGTGTAGACGTTCAGCACGGCTTGCGCGTAATAGTTGCCCGCGGGAATGTTCCGCAGGCTCTTCGCGGGATATCCTAGTGTGCGGGAATCAACCGTGGCCGTTCCGCCTGGCTTGAGAGCTGAAACATCGACTCCAAAGATGGGCGGCGTGTCGCCCCACCAGCCGGCCCGGAAGCGAGGTTCTACATTGTCGGTGCGGCTGATGATTACGAAGACCCGGCCCGTGATCGGCCCTTGGTGCAGAGACGCCGGGAAGGAGACCTGGAATTTAGTCGCCGGCCCCGGGGGGGCCGAATAGGCGCGAACCGCCAGCAAAGTGAGGAGCGCGACCAGCAGAACGGCGGCAATGTTTAAAGCGCGGGGAAAAAGGTTTTGCGGTTTACAAGGGCTGGTATTCATAAGGGCTGGATTTTAGCACGATTGGCGCCGCGTACCCAATGAATGCTTCTTAAAGAATTACATTAGATGTCGGCGCGCCGACAATGCGGTTCCATATCTCATGCGGGCCCGCCCAGGTCCAATTCCGTGAAGACTCCGAAGGGCCACAAGAATTCTTCGCGGATTGCTTTGGCCTTCGCACCCATGCATGAGGCGGCTGCTTGTTTCTCAGTCTTCCAGTTGGCTGCCGCGCAAATTGACGGGCTTTGAGCCGCTCTGTTAAGATGCACGTTCGAAGAAGCGAGGTTTGGTGCGGGTAGGCGTCCACACATCGATCGCCGGGAATATTGAAAACGCAGTGCGGCGGGCCGCGGAAATCGGCTGCGACACGTTCCAGATGTTTTCCGCCAATCCCCGCGGGTGGGTAGCCGCCGACCCCGCGCTTGATGACTGCCGGCGGTTCCGGAGGGAGCGCGAGGCATCAGGGCTTGCGCCCCTGGTGATCCACGACAACTACCTAATCAACCTGGCTTCATCTGAGCCGGCTATTCGCAAGAAGTCGGTTGCAGCCTTCCGGCGGGAGATTCGCCGGGCGGTCGCGCTTGGCGCGGATTATCTGGTGGCGCATCCGGGAAGCGCCAAGGGTTCAAGTGCCGGAAAAGCGGTTAAGACCTGTGCCGAGTCCATCAAGCAGGCTGCGGCCGTGCTCGACCTTGGCGGCCTTGTGATTTTGATTGAGAACACAGCGGGGCAGGGTTCGGCGATTGGCCGGAACTTTGAGGAGGTTGCGGAAATCATCCAGGCGGCGGGAAGGGAATTGCCGGTGGGAGCCTGCATCGACACGGCGCACTGTTTTGCCGCGGGCTACGCGATCCACACGCCGGAAGGGCTCCGCGAGACGGTCAAGGCTCTTGATAAGACCGTGGGACTTAAGAACGTGCAAGTGATCCACGCGAATGACTCGAAAGCGTCGTTTGGCTCGCACGTCGACCGCCA
>JAJYJL010000565.1 GCA_021789565.1 Acidobacteriota bacterium | reverse complement strand
CCGGCCGATGCGGATGGCGGTCGCCTCGGTGTCGGGCTTGTCCACCGGAATCAGCTCCTGTGAGCCGGCCTCAAGCGTGCGATAAAAAGGGTTCGCTCCGGCAGCCTGGATCACCACCACTTTCGGCACCTTCTCGATAAAACCCATTTCTTTCAGCTCCCGCAATCCCTTGCCGATGGCTGAAGCGTTCCCCAGATTTCCACCCGGCACCACGATGTAGTCCGGCGGGCGCCAGGCGCGCTGTTCCATCATCTCCGCCACAATGGTTTTCTGGCCTTCAATGCGGAACGGGTTGATGGAATTGACAAGATAAAAATCCATCTCCGCGGCAACCTGACGAAGCAACTGAAAGGCTTCATCAAATGTGTCGCCAATTTCGACAACCACCGCTCCAAAATCCAGCGCCTGGGCCAGCTTGGCGGCGGAGATCTGCCGGTAAGGAACAAAAAGGATAGCCTTCATTCCCGCCCGGCCCGCGTAAGCCGCCATCGAGGAAGACGTGTTCCCTGTTGAAGCGCAGGCAACCATGCGCACGCCCAATGAGGCGGCTCGCGTGATGCAGGCTGTCATGCCAAGGTCCTTGAAGGACCCGGTCGGGTTGATTCCCTGGTGCTTGATGGTGAGATGCACAGGGCCAGCCCACCAGCCTGCGCGCCGCGTTCCCACCAGCGGCGTGGAACCTTCTGAGAGAGAAATCACACGATCATGCGGCCCGATGAACGGCAACAGTTCGCGGAAACGCCAGACGCCGCTCCGGTCAATGGGTTCTCCGCTCAGGCGCCGCTGGTGCCAGGCGGAACGCAAGGCGCCCGGGTCCGTGATGTCAAATTCGTATTTAACGTCGAGCAGACCGCCGCACCAGGCACACTGGTGCAGCTCCTTTTTGGGGTCCTGCCTGCGGCCGCAGGATTCTTCAATGCATTGCAGGAAAGTAGATGCCATTCGACTCTTGGAAAGAGACAGCCCGGTTAAATCAGGTCGCGATTTAAGCGTGGCTTCCCGGTTTCGTTAAAGTTGGAATTCCTCGTGGATGGCCTTGACAGCATCCTTCATGTCTGAGGACTTGATCGCGAATGAAATACTCAGTTCCGAGGAACCCTGCGCAATCGCGATGATATTAATCCCCTTGCGGCCCAGTGCTCCAAACGCACGCCCCGTAATGCCGGGAGTGCCTTTCATGTTTTCGCCCACCGTCACCACGATGGCGACCTTGGGCATCACTTCCAGCACGCTGACATAATCGTGCAACATCTCAAGCTCGAACGCCTTTTCCAGCTCCGCTTTCACGCGCGGCAGGTCCGCCTGGTGGATCGCAAAGCACAGCACGTTGTCCGCGGAGGACTGCGTGACCATCAGCGTTGAAACATTTTCGATGTAAAGGCTGTTGAAAACGCGGGCGGCAAGCTGCGGGAAGGTGACTGAATTTCTCCCGCTCAAGGTGATCAGGACCGCCTCTTTCACAGAGGTAATCGCCTTGATGCCGCCGTGGCCGTCCTTGGCTGCGGCCACAATTTTCGTCCCCGGGCACGACGGGTTAAAGCTGTTCTTGATCCACACCGGAATCTTCTTCTGCATCACTGGGAGAATGGTCTTGGGATGGAGCACCTTGGCCCCGAAGTAAGAGAGCTCGATGGCCTCGCGGTAAGAGACTTCAGGAAGGATGCGCGCTTCCGGAACCAGCCGAGGATCGGCTGTCATCACGCCATCCACGTCCGTCCAGATCCAGACTTCGTCGGCCTCCAGGGCCGCACCCAGGATTGTCCCGCTGAAATCAGACCCTCCGCGCCCAAGCGTTGTGCAGACGCCCTCCTTCGTGGCCCCGCGGAAACCTGTCACCACAGGAATTACACCGCTCTTCAGCAACGGAACCAGCCTCTCCTGCGTCATCACACCGGTTTCGTCAAACAGCGGACTGGCATTGCCGAAATTGCCATCGGTCACAATGCACTCAACCGCATCCACAGCCTCAGACTTCAATCCTCGCGATCTCAGGATTGCTGCCACCAGCGTGGCGGACATTACTTCACCCAGGCTCGAAAGAGTATCCATGCCGCGCGGCGTGATTTCACGAAGCAGCGTGAAACCCGAGCACAGGTCCTCAAAATGTTTCACCTGTTCGGCCAGGCGCGGCAACACCGTCGCCTGCTCGGCCGCGGAGAGCAACTGGTCCGCCACTTCCCGATGACGCCGCGCAAGCTCCGCCCGTGAATCCTTCCAGGGCTCTTCCAACCCCTCACTGGCCTGGGTGGCGGCGCGAATCAGCATATTGGTGACACCGCCCATCGCAGAGACCACAGCCACCACGTCGGCGTTTTTGGCATACTCATCCAGAATTTCCGCCACGCCCTGCATGCGCTCCGGGCTGCCAACGGATGTGCCCCCGAACTTCATTACGATCAGCGGCCGTTTGCTCTTGCCTGAACCTTCTTTCATTTTTACCATCTCTCCACCTGAGGACAAACAGAGGCACGCTTCGCAGTTCGAGCGGAGGCCCACGAGCCCCCAACCCTTTAGCGTGTCTTCGATTTCGTCGTGCTGGTAGCTTTGGGTTGCGAGGCTTTGGCAGCGTCTTGCACGGCTTGCAGAAACACTTTGGCAGGCAATGACAGATACCGGTCGCGGCGATAAATCAGACCAAGCTCCCGATAGATTTTCTCGCCTTCCAGCGGAATCAGCTTCAGCACGCCGGCGGCCACTTCCGGCTCCACGTAGGCCCGGTTGATCAGCGAGATTCCAAGGCCTGCGCCGACAAACTTCTTTTGCGTCTCTACGCTCGCCAGCTCCATTGAAACCTGAAGGTGGTCACGATAATCGCGCAGCAGGCGATCAATCACCACGCGCGTGTGCCCTGTCTTGGGGAGGATCAGCGGATGCTGGGCTACCTCTTCAACGGTCACGCTGCGGTTTTTCGCCAACGGATGATCCTTCGGCACCACCACCTGGACTTCGTCGCGGAACACCGGAATCACTTCAATATTATTTGCATTCTGAGGCAGCGTCACTATTCCCAGGTCAACGGCCCCTTCCTGGACCTTTTGAAGAATCTTGTGGCTGAAGTTGCGATAGATGCTGATCTGCACCAGCGGATAAAGCTGGCGGAAATGCGCAAACGTCTGCGGCAGAACGTAAAGGCAGGTGGCCTCATTGGCCCCGATGTAAAGCTTGCCTCGCGGCGTCTGGTTTAATTCGGCGATCGCTTGGAGCGCTTCCTTCTGCAACGCCAGAAGCTGCTCAGCATAGCGCAACAGAATTTCACCGGCCGGCGTCAACTGAACTTTCTTGCCGCTGCGGTCAAAAAGCTTTTCGCCGCACTCCTGCTCCAGCAGACGCACCTGTGCGCTAATCGCCGGCTGAGTCCGATAGATCTTCTCAGCCGCCCGGGAAAAGCTCTGCAACTTGGCGACCTGTATGAAACTTGCTAACTGGTCGTAGTCCATGGCTCCATGCGCTCAGAGGTTACAAACTCTACATTCTACTTCATCTTGGCGCGGCAGTGGGAGGCAAAATAGGGAGACGGTGATACATCTGAATTAAGTTGGGCAATGATTCAATAAGAATAAGGTGCGCTTCGACCAACTCATATCAGCCCTCAGCGACGTAACATCCCAGATTCAGACCACGAACACCCCTCGGCCAGGAAAGACTCTCGCTTGGTTGGCACGGATTTTCGCCATTCAGTTACGGCGCCATATGCTTATGGGTGTCAGAGTGTTTATGTCGGCTGAATTGCAGATACATGGGGCCCGTTGGAATCAGTAAATGAAGAGGGGCAGAGAATCGAAATTTTAGTCTGCGGGTTTGGGGTGGGAACACTGCGGAAGCGAACAGAGGATCTTAGAGGAATCGGCTCCCTGCCCCCTCATCCATCCTGACGTACCCTTTTTACCTAATTAGTTAATGACCGTCAAGGTACGAAGGTACTAGTACCCTAGTACCACCCTCCACAAACTCCCATAACTGATTGAAAACACTTACAATTACTGAATACGTCTGGGCTAGATTTCCAAGATAGACCCCAAATACCCTACCAAGGTTTCTTGCTGATGCTGGAGACCGGATTTCATGGGCAGGCTGCGATTCCGTGCAGCACGGTCCTGGTGGTTGAGCGTTCAACTCTTTGGTACGTCGCAATCAACGGAGTTTGTTGTTTCTGGCCGACCTAAGGTAACTGAGGGCAACTATGGGGGCCGGGAACCGTGTTTGAACAACACACGGGGGTATTGGAAGGTAAGATTCCCGGACCCCCTCCCTACACATTGCTGGCGAATATGTCACAAGGTACTATTAGCTGTCAAGCTATTCTTGTATTTGAACATCGGGTCCGTCGCTATATGCTGGAACTTATCAGCGGGTTATCCTGTGAGCCTGAATTGCTACGCAAGAATTATCTGTCGCACAGCGAAAACACCTCGCAGGCCTTGGCGAAATCGGGATTAACCGTGCTATCTTGATTCCGACAGAGCTTGCACAATGTCGCAAGAGAGGCGGATCAAATTTGCCTGGATGGACGTCCTGCTGCTGGTATTCCTGGCCAGCCTGGCGGTGCTCTATCCAGTCTCTGAAATCCACGCCCAGCTCATTCTGCTCTCCATCGGATTTTTCCAGGTCTTCGAGCGCAGTTTCATCGGCGTGGCTGGACCGCGCGGTGAGGCATACAGCATCATTATCAAGACCGGCCTTGCATCGCTGCTGATCGCGCATTCCGGGGGCATTAATTCCAGTTATTATCTGATTTATTATGTTCCCGTCGTGACCGCCGCCATGTACTCCGGGCCATGGGGCACGCTGGCGTGGACGGGACTCACCTCAGCAGCTTATTGCTCTTTTCTTATCCCTGCCCTTCAGGAATACCGCCTGACGGTCAGCGGCGCCAAGGAACTGGCCATCCGCAACCTCTTTTTCTTCCTGGCTGCAATGCTGGTGAATCGTTTTGTAATGGAAAGCCGCGACCAGTCGGAACGCTACCGCCGTGTGGCGGAGCAATTGTCAGAAACCAACAAACAGCTTGAGAAGGCCCAGGCGGAAGCACGCCGGTCCGAACGCCTGGCGGCGCTGGGACAACTAAGCGCAGGGTTGGCCCACGAAATTCGTAACCCGCTCGGGGTCATAAAGGGCTCGGCGGAAACGCTCGGCCGGAAACTGCCGACGGAAGATCCCGTGGCGCGGGAACTGGCCGGATACATTTCAAGCGAAGTGAACCGGCTGAATTCGCTGGTCAGCCGCTTCCTCAGCTTCGCCAAACCTCTGGAACTGAAAAAGCAACCCGAAGATATTTCGCCCATTGTGGAACACGCCATCAAAGCCGCTCAGGAGCAATGGCCGGACTCCGGCGTAGAAGTGGAACGCACCTACTCTACCGACCTTCCCACGGCTTACGTGGATGCCGAACTGACTGAACAGGTTTTCAAGAATCTTATCTTTAACGCCTACGAAGCCATGGAGGCGGACGGCGGAACACTGCAGGTGGAAATCTCAAAGGAGTTTAGCGACGGCCGGCGTGGAGTGGAGGTCGCCTTCTCCGACACCGGTCCCGGCGTGCCGCCGGAATTGCGAGAGCAGATTTTTAATCCTTTTTTTACCACTAAGAGCAACGGTGTAGGGCTGGGGCTCTCAATTGTTTCAAAAATTGTGGATGACCACGGCGGCTGGATTCGCGTGGAACCGCGTTCAGGCAAAGGGGCCTGCTTCCGCGTATTCCTGCCTTCGGAATGAGCGCTCCTGCCCGGCTTTCGAAGGCTGCATAGTGCAAATTGCCCGGGGTAACAGATTCTCCTATGCCAACCATTCTGATTGTTGAAGACGAACCGAAAATGCTCCGGCTGCTGGAACTGAACCTGGCGGACGAGGGCTACTCGACGCGCGCCGCCAGCACCGCCGAAAATGGATTGAAAGTCCTCGCGAACAACAAGGTCGACCTGGTGCTGAGTGATGTGAGGTTGCCGGGAATGAGCGGCCTGGAATTTCTTCAGGCTGTAAAGCGCGCCAATGCTGCTATTCCTGTCGTGATGATGACCGCCTACGGCAGCGTGGAGAGCGCCGTAGAGGCCATGAAGGACGGCGCCAGCGACTTTGT
>JAJYJL010000564.1 GCA_021789565.1 Acidobacteriota bacterium | reverse complement strand
TCCAACGGCCCTGCTGGGCCTGCCCTTTCTGCTACCCATGTGGGCCCAGGCGGGTCGCTCACTCGATCGTTCCAGACCGCTGACTTATGGTGAATTCTCATCCCTTCACATCCCGCCAGTCTTCTGGTTCCTGGGACAATTGCTCGTCTTTATTAAGATTCCCCTGCGGAAGCACCTTGTCATCGCCCGCACCATTCCATACGTCTCCTACATTGGCTATCTTCCGGCGCTGCTGCCGCTGGGGGCCGGGGTGCTGTGGAAAAAACGTTCGGCGAGCCGGCCCTGGCTTGCCGCATGTGGCGCATGCTTTGCCATCGCGTTGCTCTGGTGCTGGAATGTACTGGGTCCGTTGATTTATCACCTGCCGGTCCTGAACAGGTTCCGCTGGCCCTTCAAGCTGATCTATTTTGCAGGCTTCTTTCAATGCCTTGTCGCCGCCCTGGTGCTGGCACTTTTCAGCCGGCGATGGCAGCGCATGGCCATCGCGATTCTGGTTATCAATTCGATTGCCGTTTTCTGCTTTCTGCCGAACCACGCCTGGAATGTCCGGGAACACCCGGTACCGCTCAGGTCGCCATGGCAGGAGAGCCTGAAGGACGGCCGGTATATAGTGATCAGCCGTAATCCGATTTTTTCTCCGCTCAAGCAGTATGTGGAGAGGAATTACTCTTTGTTCTGGGGATTTGATAACCTCCTCGGTTACGAACCCCTGCTTCCGCGCCTGAACGGGACCGTTCTGCTTGGAAGACCCATGACATATTTTGAGAAGTTTGAGGGTAGTTACGGCGGCGCGGTTGGTCAGACCGTGCTCGGACATCTCAGGTAATGGTGCGTCAGGTATGTGCGCGTGGGCCCTGAAAGGGCGTACGTTTCAGGGCAGCTTGCCGGGGCAGGGTACAAAGTCCGGACAGTGAAGCAGGGGTGGACCTTGTGGGAAGATCCGGGCGCGGAGTCCCGAGTCCGCTGGGGCGATGTCGGTGGGGAGTCGGGACCTGATGCCGGCATTGATTGGGTCGAGCACGTCAATTCAATCGATGTTTACCTGAGCCAATGGCCGGGGCGGCAGTTGGTGTTTGCCTTTGTCGCGAATCACGGGCTGGAAACGTGCATCGCCGGGCGTTGCAGTCCGGTTGGTGATTCGGCAGATGGTTTAATCCGAGTTGATGTACCGCCTGGCACGCGCCACGTTCGGCTTGTCTACCACAACGCGTTGTTCCTTCCCTCCGTCATCGTTGCTTTAATCACGCTGTTGGTATACGGACTGTTGTTGTTTCGCAGCCGCAGAGCAAACCGCAAAGAGGCTGAGGAGCAGACAGCCGTTTTGCCCGCAACTTCACGCCAGGGCGGGCCGTAAGTCTCCAATGGCGAGGTGAACTCGCCGCTACAGATCGGGGCGGCTGTCAAGGCGGCTACCGCCTGGCGTGGGGACCGGTATATAATGACGCGGGCATGAGTTCCTTTCCTGAATGCCGCGATCTCGACCATGCAGACCGCGAAATCCACTGAAACAGACCGGCCGACAATGGTTTCCACGCTGAGGCGCAGGGTATTTTCACTGCCTGTGCTGCTGGGCGTGCTGCTGGTGGCGGGCGCCTGCGTGGACCGCTATCTGAACCTGATGAACGCCTCGCTGCACCACCACGTCTATTCCGCCTACTGCTTTGAGGGCGACATGTGGTGGCACCTGGCGACGGGCCAGTGGATTCTGGCGCACCACGCCTGGCCCAGGCACGATTTCTATTCGTTCACGGCGTATGGCAATCCCTGGATCGCCGACCAGTGGCTGGGCGACGTCGTGATTGCCGTTGTCTGGGCGCTGGGAAAGATGCACGCGCTGATGATTCTGCTGGCGGCGTTGGCGGGCGGGATTCTGCTGCTGCTCTATTACTATGCGTACGCGCGAAGTGGAAGCGTGAGGGCGGCGTTCCTGGCCTGCGCATTGCTGCTGCCGCTGGCTTCTTTGCCACTGAGCATGCGGCCGCAAATCCTGGGCATGGCATTTTTGATTGTGGCGCTGATCTGCCTGGAGAGGTTCCGGCAGGGGCGCCAAAAAGCTCTCTGGATTCTCCCTCCGCTCTTCATGCTGTGGGTCAACACGCACGGGACCTTTGTGCTGGGCTTTGTGGCCATGGGTGTCTATTGGCTGGCGGGCTTGCGTGAAATGCGGTTGGAGTTTCTAGAGAGCGTCGCCTGGAAGCCGGAGGAGCGCCGCCATCTGGCGACCATCTTCCTGCTGTGCCTGCTGGCGTGCCTCATCACGCCCTACGGCGCGCACCTGGCGGCCTATCCGCTGCAGATGACCATCTTTTTGCCGATGATCCCGCAGGTGGTGCCGGAGTGGCATACGCTCGACTTCAGCCGCTTTTACGGGCAATGGTTCCTTGTCCTCCTTTTATTGTTTGTGGCGGGGCAGTTGATCAACCGCACGAAACTTCAGTTGGCGGAATTCGTCCTGCTGCTGTTCGCCGCCGCTGAAACCATCCTCCATGCGCGGTTCATGTTGCTGTTCGTTCCGGTGTTTGCTCCGCTGCTGGCGATGGTGCTGGCCGAGTGGGTGGATCGATGGCGCCTGGGAAGAGAACGGCGGGCACTGAATGCCGCGGTGATGGCTGTGGCGCTTGGGGTGATGGTGTTTTTCTTTCCCTCGCGCGCCAGGCTGCAGCAGGCCGTGGAATTGTGGAACCCCACGGGCGCTGTCCGCTATTTGCGCCAACACCCGCTGAATGGGCGCATGCTCAACTTTGACGATTGGGGCGGATACCTGATCGAAACGCTCGGGCAGAAGGTCTTTATCGACGGCAGGGCCGACATTTACGAACCGGGTGGCGTGCTGCTCGATTATCTTCACATTGTTTACCCTCAGCCGAAGACGCTGTTTCTTCTGCGAAAATATCGAATTGATTCGTGCCTGATGCCGGCCGATTCGGCGCTGGTTACGGTGCTCACCGCCCTCCCCGGTTGGAAAGTTGCTTATCGCGGCAGAATGAGCGTGCTTCTTGTCCACGCTGCAAACCCGGGGGGAGGAATGTCCACGGTGGACATTCGCAAGGAAAACCCGAAACAGGGCGGGAACCATTAGCAGCAGGGGTGGCTGCCAATCCCGCCAGTCCGATGTGGATGCATTTGAAGAGTCCGTTCATATTGTGGCAACCCACGCACACGGCCAAGTACTGGCCTGCCCAGGGCATGATGATAACCGTGGCGCAGGCGCTGACGGGGCACCCTTTCTGGGGGGTCTGGCTGAGCGTGGGCGTGATGTGCGCCGCCATCACCTGGATTTTGCAGACCTGGGTTGGGGAAGAATGAGCACTGCTGGGCGAGTTTCTGGCGGTGATTCGCTTTGGAAGCTTCAGCTACCGGGCCAACGGCTACATGGGCGGAGCGCTGGTGCTGGCAGGCATTCAAAAACTGTGACCGCGCAGAGATTCTCTCCCGGCTCAGGGGCCGCCCTGGTGGCCAGATTGTCATCGTTCATTACAGTGTTGACAGGCGCATATCCAATTTCTGCCGGGTCTACAACCGCTTCTCATGGCGGGAGTAGGTCCGGCGGCTGGGTCACAACCGCCGGCGATGGTATCTATTCTGACGGCAGAGCGGGACGGCGGTGGCTACCGCTGCGCCTGCTGCTGTGAAGGGCTGTCGCCAAACCGGGTGAGGTAGGGGATGAGCGGCGTCACCTCAAAAGGCATTTTGTCCTTGGCCGAGACCAGGTCGACGGGCTTGGACTTCACCAGGCGGATGCTGTCATCCCAGGCGTCCACTTTGATTCGCGCCCCCAGTGGCAGCGCGGCGATCTGCTGGATGGAATTCGGTTCAAGTTTGGGGGCCCCTTGCATCAACTGGGCCATCCTGAGCTCGTGGTGCTTGTCAATCAGGCGGTTGCCCATGTGAGCGCCAAAGAGGTTGGGCGTCTCCGGGGCAATCTCCGCCATGGCTTCCAGGAACAGTCCCGCCTTGCCCAGCTTGTCCTTGTAGGGAGAGTTTTGCAGCAGCTTGATGGCTTCCTTGTCCGCAGCCTGCTCACTTTCTTCCGTGTGGGCAAAATCGAACTTCTTTAGCAACTGTGAATCCGAAATCATCATGCGGTCATAGAAGGCGTACTTGGTGTTGACGGTATCGCCCAGCTCGATGTGCGCCAGTTCGTGGGCCAGGACCATCGCCAGGCTGGCTTCATCCGGCAGCACATCGATCAGGCCGCGGCTCAGGATGATCGTGTTGCCAATCGTAAAAGACTCCAGCGGATAGGTCAGCAGGACGCGGCAGCGCACCGCAGGCAGCTTGTCCAGGTGGTTGGTTACGACCAGGTTGTTCACCACGGTTTCCAGCACCTTGTCCACGGGCCCGGGCGGGGCAATCAGGCCGCCCTTCTGCAGGCGGTTCAGCAGGTTATCTTCCGCCTCGCGCCTCCAGTCGCGCTCGCTTTGGAGCGGCGAGTTGTCGTGCGACTCCGTGCTGACGTCCTTGACGTCCGAATTGGAATCCACCAGGATCTGTGTCAGCTCCTGGTCCGGGGTGGTGGCCTTCAGCTCGTAACCCCAAAGGCGCGTCTGTGAGCGGAACCCCAGGTGAGGAACGCCATCCTTGGCAAGGTCGTCCTCCTCACTGTAAACGTAGACCGGCAGCCAGAGCCCCGGCCGGAGGTTCTCTCTCCAACTGTCAAAATGAAACGAAAAACTGTTGGACTTCCCGTAGGCGCCGTTGAAACGCACAATGTGGTAACCCTGGTCTTCCACCCAGATGCGGCCCTCGAACAGCCCTTTCCCGGCATGGGTGCGCGGTCTGACGTTGAACACCAGGCAGCGGACCTGGCCCAGAAATTCGCGTCCCACAAATTCAAACTGGTAGTGCGCCAGATCAAAATTCTTCGGATCCAGAAACATCGGATAGGCGAAGGAACCCGGCTGTAACTGGAAGGAAAAGAGGCGAAGGAACGGCCCATATAGCAGCACCTTGCTCATCACGCCCTTCAGGGTTATGCCCCTGGAAGGCAGAAAGGACTTCTCAATCACCCCATTCTTCACTTCAAGCCGGCCCAGGAAATAGTCGTCGCCGACAATCCGCTTTGAGCTGTCTTTGTCGGTATGGATTTCCTGAATGTAGGTTTCCACGCGCGGGCTGTAAGTGCCGTACGCCTTGACCAGGTCGTTTTCCTGCTTGACGATCTTTTCGAGCGCCTGCCGGACGATACTCGATTGCTGTGCCGGCTGCTGCGCGGACAGCGATGACACTCCTGCCAGAGCCATTACCAGGACGGCCAGAGAGATATGTTTTGATGCCTTCATGCTTTTCCCCTCTTTTAGTAAGCGAGCTGAAAGATGATGTGGACCGTGGCCGTGGAATCGACCGGACGCCCGTCGCGCTCAGCAGGTTTGAACTTGATGCGGTTTGCCGCCGCGACGGCAGCCTGATCCATCCCGTGACCGAGGCCTTTAACAATCCTCAGCACGCGCAAATTCCCGGTGGACCCGAAAAGAACACTCAATGTGACCTCGCCCTCGATGTGCAGCCGCCGCGCCTCGGGTGGATAAACCGGGTCAGGCTTTGACAGGATGACGACCGGCTTAAAGGCGGCAACCTGAGTTGCGGCGGGGGTTTTATGCGCCCTGCCGGCAACCACACTGCCAAACCCGGCCTGCTGCACGCTTTGCGGAGCTGCGCCATTGGGCCGGCTCCCCGTGCCGGTTCCGATGCCATTGCCAAATCCCGCGCTGGCCACCGTGCCTCGAACGCCGCGTGCGCCGCCGGTCCCGTTTCCCTGGCCGGGGCCGGAAGGCAAGTCAAACGATCCCAGCTCCGCAACGTGCTGAGGACTGTTTGCCGTGGGATTATTGGGAATTCCGTTATCGGCCCCAAAACCTCCCGTCTGCACTTCGCGCGGAGGACGTTTGACGGTTGCTTTGGCCATGCTGCCGGGATTGAATGCCCCCATATGCAGCATCGCGACCTGGCGCTTCGGCGCAGGGCGCCGCGCTTCCACGGAGGTGAAATGCTCTACGGGCTTAGGCGCGGGTGGCGTCCGGGGAAATTCGATCTTCGGCTGGGAAATTTCAGGAACCTTCAGGCGTGCCATCCG
>JAJYJL010000563.1 GCA_021789565.1 Acidobacteriota bacterium | reverse complement strand
GGCTTTCGCGTTGCTCCTGGGTTCAGCCATGGGCTTGGAAGGTGAAAGCGCCTGGCTGCGATATGGAACGAAGTTTTTGGCCGTTCTCACCGCGGCCTGTGCAGCAGCCGCTGCGGTGATACTCATTCTGGTCCGAGGCGTCCCGACACCCGGCGACATTTCATCAGCATTGACAAGCCATCCCGCCGCCTACACTCTTGCGCTGGGACACTTGGAAGACCTCACGGTCCGTTCGTTTGCGTACCTCCGAACCCCGCTGGCTCTCGCAACTGTCGCCTTCCTGTTAGGAGCAATTGGTGCGTGGTTTCTGAAGACAAGGCGCGCCTATCTTGCACTCGCCTTGATGATGATGCTCTTCATCCATGCAGCAAGAATGGCAATGGCCGTTTTCGATCCCTACATGTCCTCACACCCGCTTGCCGAGGCGCTTGAAAAGGTTCCCAGGGGGAAACTGATCGTTGATGATCAGTATTATGCTTTTTCGGCGGTGTTTTTTTATACGGACCGTCAGGCCTTGCTGCTAAACGGACGAGTGACCAATCTTGAATACGGTTCATATGCGCCGGGGGCCCCCGATGTGTTCATTGAGGACTCAGATTTCAAGAAGCTTTGGCTCTCACCCAATCGATACTATCTGGTCGCTTACGAATCTGCGTTGCCTCGATTCGAGCATTTGGTAGGCCTTGGTAATCTGCATACAATCATCCAAAGCGGCGGGCAGATGCTCCTGACCAACGAACCCTCAAACGGCGGCTGATCTGCCGCCCACCCGATTTTTCGCTTCCCTGCCGTTGATATTAATTTTTGCATGCCTCACATTAGGTTTTCATTGGCCGCTTTCCCTCGTCTTTTAGAGCCGCGTCGCTTACTATGGCAAGAGGAGGCGCAATTTATAGACCGGACAAATCCCTGATTTCCAGGGCAGTTGCTGTTGGCGACAACCGTACCGATGAGAACCAGCTCGCACCCCCGTACAATGCGGCGCAGGGATTTAGATTCCGTTCGTAACTGAGACATTACGGCTGATGTTCAAAAGTAAACTCAAACTGGTCATGCTGTTGATCTGCGTGGGGCTGTTTGTGCTTCTGATTGAGAAGACAGGCCCCTCAGTGATCGCGTCTCGCGTGTACGACGTTGGTTTGGGCTTCTTCATCCTGATTCTTATTTCTGGAATCAGGCACCTGCTCCGAACTGCAGCGTGGTATTACGCAATCCATCGCCAGGAGCGGCGAATCCGATTTAGAGACCTTTTCGGAATCCGCATTGCGGGAGAAGCCATTACAGACCTGACTTTTCTGGGGCCACTGCTGGGAGAAACAGTAAAGGGCATCACGCTCTCAAAACACATCACGGCTGAGCACAGCGCCTCCTCAGTGGTAGTGGAGAATCTTGCCTACAGTTTCGCAATCGGTCTTTTTGTCGTAAGCGGTCTTGTCCTCTTCCTCATGGAGTTTCCGCTTCCAGCCTCGATCCGTATAGGCAGCCTCATGGCGTTGGGCTCCCTGTTCATTGTAGGTTCCCTGATCGGGCTAATCGTCAAGAAGCGTTACCGGGTAGCCAGCAAGCTTCTTGAAAGGATGAAGAGGCTGAACGTTCACTGGTTGGAAAGACTGCATGATAAGCGCGAACAGGTAGCCCTGTTTGAAGAAAATGTCTACGGTTTCTGGCATGCCAATAAAGGCTTGTCTCTCTTGCTCCTGTTGCTTGAGCTTCTCTCGATCTCGGTCGGCGTGATCGAGGCCTGGATTATTCTGCGCCTGATGGTGCAGCGGACCTCTGTCTTTGCTGCATTCATGGTTGAAACGGTCAATCGCGTGGTGAACATATTCTTCGCATTTGTTCCGATGCGAATCGGTGTGGATGAGGGCGGAGCTGCGCTGGTGCTCGAGACCGTGGGCTACGGCGCGGTCGAAGGAGTATCTCTTGCTATCATTCGAAAGATCCGCACGTTGTTTTGGGTCGCATTTGGACTGCTGATGGTCAGCCGCTACTCACTTTCATTGAAAAAAACTGGCGAGCCGAACCGGTCCGTTGTAACAACATCCAAATGAAAAGATTGATTGTAAATGCGGACGATTTCGGTCTGACAGAAGGTGTTAACCGGGCTGTTATCGAGGGCCACAGAAACGGCATCATCACCAGCACCACACTGATGGCAAACGGCATGGCCTTTGATTCGGCTGTGGCAGCCCGCTCAGATGCTCCGACGTTGGGCGTTGGCGTACACCTGAACCTGACACAAGGTGGTCCGGTTTGCCCGCCTTCCCAAGTCCCCTCGATTGTCACGTCTGACGGTTCCTTTTATTCAAACCCAGGAATCCTGGCACGGCGCATCCTGACGGGTAAGGCCGAACCCGGTGATATCGAAAACGAACTCCGGGGCCAGGTCCAGAAGATTGCCAGGGCCGGCGTTCGAATCACGCACCTGGACGGGCACAAACACATTCACCTGCTGCCTGCCATCTTCAACATCGTTGTAAAGCTTGCACGCGAGTTCGAGATCAGTTGCGTGCGCTGCCCGATGGAGCCGGCCTTGAGCGCAATCGGCCCTTTGCAATCCGGAGGTCCAGGATGGCCGCGGAAGGTTAGGCAATACCTTCTGGGTCGGGCACTTTCCGCGCTCGCATCCTACCAGGTAAAAAAGATGACGGACTCAGGTTTGCACAGCGCGGAGCACTTTTACGGGCTCAGCCAGACAGGCTTTCTGGACGCAGAAATTCTCGAAGAGATGCTTCGGGCGCTTCCTGATGGAACCAGTGAAATTATGTGCCATCCCGGTTATGTTGACAAGGCGCTGCTCGGAACTCGCACACGGCTGTGTGCCGAGCGGGAGACGGAGCTTTGGGCACTCACCAGCGCCAATATCCTGCAACTCGTGAATGACTTGGGAATCGAGCTGACCTCATACGACAAGCTGTCCTCGCCCAAAGCCCCGCCGGGCCCGAAATATATCAAAACAGTGCAGGAAGTCATCCGAAAGGGTTAACATAAGGGTCTGGCCCGGCATCCAGCTCTGAAGGAAGACCTTGATGGAAAATGAAAGAGCGGCAAGATACTCAGTCGTAATACCGCTGTTTAACGAAGAAGATAACCTCAAGCCGCTTTACATGAAGATTGTAGAAATCATGGATGCGGTAGGAAGTTCATATCAAGTTGTCTTTATTGACGACGGCAGTTCCGATCGAACGTACGAATTGCTGCGGGAGATTAGCGCAAATGACAGCCGCGTGGTTGCTATCCGCCTGCGCAGGAATTTCGGCCAGACCACAGCCTTGCAGGCCGGTTTCGATTACGCCACGGGGAAAGTGATCATTTCGCTTGATGGCGATATGCAACATGACCCGGCGGAAATCCCCCAGTTTATCGCCAAGATCAATGAGGGATACGACCTTGTAAGCGGCTGGCGGGTGAAAAGGCTGGATACCTGGCTGACTCGCCGCCTGCCTAGCCGAATTGCCAACTGGATGATGTCCAAATTGTCAGGGGTTGATATCCACGACTTCGGCACGACGTTCAAGGCCTACCGCCGGGAGATTCTGCAACACATGCGACTTTACGGCGACCATCACCGTTTCATTCCTGCTTTGGCCAGTTCCTTCGGTGCCAGGATCGCCGAAATTCCGATCAAGAATATCCCCCGAGCAAGCGGCAGGTCCAACTACGGATTGTCGCGAACGATCAGAGTGATGATTGACCTGATCAGCATCAAATTCCTGCTGGAGTATTCAACGCGCCCGCTGCAGTTTTTTGGTCTGTTTGGCTTTGCCAGCGTAGGATTGGGAACAGTGATCGGATTTTTCCTGGCTTTCAAAAAATTGTTCATGGGCCAGTCAATCATGCTGCAGCACGGGCCGCTGCTGTTCCTGGCCGTCTTGCTGATTCTGAGCGGTATTCAGCTGCTATCTGTGGGACTGGTCGGTGAGATGGTGACTCGAACTTATTTTGAGTCACAGAAAAAGGCGACCTACGCCGTTCAGGAGATTATTTCAGGCGACGGGCTGGATCAGAAAGTAGAAGGTGCAAGGGTCAGAGTAGTTTCTTACTGATCGCATAGCTGCGCGGACGGCTCTCCTCTAAGGGCGATATCCCCTTCGTCCGCAAAAGACTGAAAGGGCAATCCAGAATTTAAGGGGCCGCGGCAGCCGTACGCGCTCTCCAAAAACATCGTAGTGCCGGCCCTTGATCCGAAGGAGCAGTTGCCAGTACACCGCTCCCATGATCTCAGCAATCACCATCCCCCGGCTGTCCTCCGAAGGCAGGGCCTGACGCGCCTGTGCAAAATACCGGCGCGCGCGTTCAGATTCGAACTCCATCATATCAACGAACCTGCCGCTGGGTTTGCCGGTCAGGAAGGACTCAGGGGACACTCCAAAACGTTCAAGGTCTTCTTCGGGAAGGTATACACGTTCCCGGCGGGCATCACTTTGAAGGTCTCGGAGAATATTGACAATCTGGAGCGCCATTCCCAGGTTGGCGGCGTATTTACGAGTCAGAAGGTTCTTGTAGCCGAAAACCTCGATCGAGATCAGACCGATCGTCGAGGCCACGCGGTAACAGTAGAGCGACAGTTCCTCGAAGGTCTGGTAACGCTGCGGACTCAGGTCCATTTCAATGCCGCGCAGCAGCTCTTCGAAATGCTCGCGGGGAATTTGGAATCGGTGGACCGCCCGAGCAAGGGCGGCAAGCTCAGGAGTGAAATTCAGGTCCGAGTGGCCACGGGCTTCGTAACAACGGTCCAGGTCGCGACGGCAAAGCTCAAGTTGTCTCCGGGCCTCTTCCGCGGGAAGATGGCGGTCGGCCACGTCGTCGCTTCGCCGGGCGAAAGCGTAAACAGCCTCAATGGCTTCGCGTTTCTCCGGAGGCAGAAAAACAAAAGAGTAATAGAAATTAGTGGTGCGGGCGTTCGTAAAACGGCGAGGATGTTGGCGAAGGCTCATCAATAAATTAAATCGAACACGACCGGCAAACTGTTCCCACGGGAGCATGCCCGAAACTATACAATGAATCAAAACTCGATCCCTTATTGTATTTCTTTTTTCGCTGCCGGTGATTACTCAAGCACCTTTCTTATTACAATATAATTCCCCGTTGAAACGGGCATCTGAGATGCTATTGAGGCAAGTGACAGCATTGCAGGACTGCTGGAAATCCTGTACAACACCGGAAGTTCTTTTAGATGATTTGGAGGCAGAACAATGGCCACATATCTGGTAACTGGAGGAGCAGGGTTCATCGGCTCCAACATTATTGATGAGCTCGTACGGTGCGGCGAGACGGTTCGCACCTTGGATAACCTTGCAACCGGCCACCTTGAGAACCTTGCACCGGTGATGCAAAAGATCCAGTGGCATGAGGCGGACATCCGGAACCTCGAAAGCATTCGCCCCGACTTCGAAGGCGTGGACTATGTGGTTCACCTGGCCGCAATGCCCTCGGTACCTCGTTCGGTTGCGGATCCTCTGACGTCCAACGCCGTCAATATTAATGGAACCTTGAACGTCCTGCTCGCAGCGCGCGATGCCAAGGTAAAGAGGGTCGTGTTTGCAGCGTCATCCTCGGCTTACGGCGACCTTCCGGTGCTGCCTCGAGTCGAATCGCAGGAACCTTGTCCGCTCTCCCCTTACGCGCTGACTAAACTCACCGGCGAGTACTATTGCAGGATCTTTACTCGAGTTTACGGCCTGGAGACGGTCGCGCTGCGCTACTTCAACATATTCGGCCCGCGCCAGAGCCCGGACTCGCCGTACTCGGGTGTACTGTCGCTATTCATTTCAGCCTACATGAAAGGAAAGGCTCCCATCATCTACGGCGATGGCGAACAGTCCCGTGACTTCACTTATGTCGAGAACACCGTTGATGCCACGCTCCGCGCTTGCACGGCCCCCAAAGCGGCCGGCCAGGTTATCAATGTCGGAACCGGCGAGCGCCACTCTCTGAATGAAACCATCAGTACCCTCAACAAAATCTTTGACACGCAAGTTACGCCGCGCTACGACGCGCCGCGAACGGGCGACGCTATGCATTCGCATGCTGACATTTCTCTGGCGCGCAAACTGCTTGGGTATGAACCAAAGGTGCGATT
>JAJYJL010000562.1 GCA_021789565.1 Acidobacteriota bacterium | reverse complement strand
ACCGGACTTAGCCTCGACCCTATCTCCCCTCAAGAAAACATCGACTGAAACTCGCCGGCCAGAGAGGACACCGCCTCGCCCGTCTTCTGCGCGTTGGTAATGGGTCCACCGGACGGATACCTTCTTTGACCGCGTTTTGATTTCATCGTTCAAGAGCTTCTTCACAACTTCAAAGGCCAGGTTCCGCTGTGGAAGGTCTTTGACCTCAGCCAAGAATTCATCAGACAAAATTGAAATGTCAGGCGCTTTCAGACCCGCCGCCGAAAAGATGTCGATCACCTGATCCGTTGCAACCGCGCGTGAAACGATCTGCCGCACGGCGGCGTCCAGGTCCTCCTGGGGCTTAGTTGTTCCCGGCATGGTCTTTGCCAACCCCGCCCGAACGGTTTGAAAGAAGCCCACGTCATCCCTGATTGCAATGGCCTTTTCATGTGGCACAGAAAGGGCAAAAGCCTTTGAGAGTTCGGGGACTGCCTGCATAAACCTGTTCTTGCCGTCCTCTTGTTGCAGGACGTGTTCAATGGCAGGTGGGATCACGGCAGTTCTTTCGCTGGGTTTGCCCGTTTTGAATTTGGAATAGTCAAAGCCGTGGAACATGTCCGAGCACACCTCGTAAAGCTCCAACATCTTCGCCACGGCCTCTTCCTGGTCAAAGACCGGCTTACCTTGCCCTCCGCTTTCCGTGTAATCCTTCAGGGCCTTCTTCAGTTGGTCTGCCAGCCCGAGGTAGTCCACCACCAGGCCGCCGGGCTTGTCCTTGAAGACCCGATTCACGCGGGCTATAGCCTGCATCAATCCATGCCTTTGCATGGGCTTGTCCACATACATTGTATGCAGGCACGGCACATCAAAACCTGTAAGCCACATATCACGGACAATTGCGATCTTCAGTGGGTCTTTTGGGTCTTTGAATCGCTTGGCTATAAACTCCCGGCGCGGCTTGCCACCGCGCACATGTTGCTGCCAGTCAATTGGGTCTGAAGCCGAGCCGGTCATCACAACCTTGATAGCTCCAAGATTGTCATCATCGCTGTTCCAATTGGGCCGCAGCTTGGTGATGGCATTGTAAAGGTCCACGCAGATTCGGCGGCTCATGCAGACGATCATGGCCTTGCCGTCCATTCCTTCCAGGCGTTTTTCAAAGTGGTCAACAATGTCCTGGGCGATCAGGCCGATGCGCTTTTCCGTTCCAACCATCGCCTCCATGCGTGCCCACTTGCTCTTCAGCTTTTCCTTGGTTGTTTGCTCTTCCTCTTCGGTGACCTCTTCAAACTCAGGATCGATCTTGGGGCGTTCTTCCGGCTTCAATTCCAGCTTGGCCAGCCGCCCTTCGTAATAAATGCGGACCGTTGCGCCGTCATCCACTGCCCGGTGAATGTCGTAAACGTCGATGTAATCGCCAAAAACGGCAGGTGTGCTCTTATCACTCACTTCCAGAGGTGTTGCGGTGAATCCGATGTATGAGGCATTCGGCAGGGCGTCGCGCATGTGCCGGGCAAAGCCGTCGATAAAGTCGTACTGACTTCTATGCGCTTCGTCGGCAATCACCACGATATTGCGCCGGTCAGAAAGCAGCGGATACTTTTCGCCCTTGTTTTCGGGCAGGAACTTCTGGATGGTCGTAAAGATCACTCCGCCGGAAGAAACCTGCAAGAGTGATTTAAGGTGGTCGCGGCTCTCGGCCTGGGTAGGCTTTTGGCGCAGCAGATCACTGCAAGCGGAGAAGGTGCCGAAAAGCTGATTATCCAGGTCATTGCGGTCTGTCAGCACCACAAGAGTTGGGTTTTGCATTCGCCGGTCCTGGATGATCTTCCCGGCATAGAAAACCATTGTCAGGCTCTTGCCGCTACCCTGCGTATGCCAAACCACGCCCACGCGCCGGTCACCCTTTGGAGATGCCGCTTCCAGCGTGCAATCCACCGCTTTGTTGACGGCATGGAACTGGTGATAGGCCGCAATCTTTTTGATAGGCGTTTTCCCCGAATCTTCAAAGACAACGAAGTTCCTTATCAGATCGAGAAAGCGGCGCTTTTCAAAGATGCCCCTGATTAAGACTTCCTGCTCGAGTGATCCTTTCGGCGCAATCTTATCTCCCTCGATTGTGCGCCAGGGCATAAAGCGTTCCCAGCCGGAAGTGATCGTGCCTGTCCGGGCCTGGATACCGTCTGAAATAATCAGCAGTTCGTTATAGTGAAACAGGCTCGGAATTTCTTGTTTGTAGGTTTGGAACTGGTTGAAAGCATCTTTGATACCGGCGTTTTCATCAGCCAGATTCTTGAGTTCAAACACGGCAAGCGGCAGGCCGTTAAGGAAGATCACCACATCCGGGCGGCGGTTGTTCTTGTTCTCAATCACTGTGAACTGGTTCACGGCCAGCCAGTCGTTATTGTCCGGGTCCTCGAAATCAAAAAGCTGCACCTGATCGTAAACGATGCGGTCGTCTCTCCGGTATTCGACATGGATTCCGTCCGTCAGGAATTGCTGGAAGCGCCCGTTGCTTTCTTCAAGATTGGGGGCCTGGATGCTTAGGACTTTGCGGACAGCCTCGTCGATAGCCAAGGCGGGGACTTTGGGGTTGATTCGCGAAAGGGCTTGCTGCAACCGCCCCACAAGCACAACATCAGAATACTCTGTTCGCTCGGCAAGGAGTTCGCCGGGGGCAATCTCCGGGCCGTGAAGAATCGTGTGCCCAAGCCCATCAAGAATTTCGAGGGCAGCATCTTCAACGGTGGATTCTGTGAGGTTGAGACTCATTGACAATTCCGGTTCTTAGCCCCTGATGTTGGTCATATCCACGCCGGTCGCCGCTGCTTCGCGTTTGAGTAGCCACGTGAGACAGCGATCTTGTAGGCGCTGTTGAATTGCCTTAACTGTTGTCCCAAAAATAAAATTAACCAAGGTAAGCAAAAAGAGCGCTCCTGAACCGGCCTCTAAGAACGAGCCCTCGACTGGACGGGAGGGTCGGAGGCCGAAACCCGCGACGAGACCGAGAACGAAGAGTAAAACGATGAATCCCGACACCGCCCAGCTAAACCGTCTGGCTTTTCGACGACACCGCCAAAACAGCCGTTCCTGAATTTTCTTCTTTTCAGCTCGCGCTGACTCTAGTGCACTTTTAGTTTTCCGATGTACCTCTTGTTCGGCCGCGACTCTCGCGCTTTCCTCCTTCTTGATCTCGCTGGAGACCCTTTGTAGCGTCTCCATGATCGTTTCCTGCGTTAGCGCCGCATCATCCCCTAATGTCAGCCTCATTAGTTCCTCTTGGGCCAACGTACTGCTTCTCAGTAACTGATGATCTCGCTCGGTAATCTTGCCCTTCTTTTCAAGCTTGTCGATTTCCTCTAAATATTTGTCCAAGAGTTCTTTCGGGGGCCGAAGGGCCGCATATGAGAACGCGAGCACCTCAATTGTTGGCAGGTTTGGCGCACCCATCGGCGCTTTAAGCCAAGCCATATTTGCTAGACTGAAGTCGGTGATTACGCTGGACACCTCTCGCGACTGTTCATATTGTTTTCCATATTCATACGCAGCGCGGGCAAACGCGGTGTTACAGGTGACAAGGGCAGCGTGAGACCTTTCAATCGTTGATGGCGCACGGTCTCCTCTCAAAACATAAATACTGCGGACCGAATTAACATCGTATTCCTTAGCGCGAGGATTGAAGTATGACACTTCATCATCGAGCACTTTTCCGAAAGACAACTCGTCAATCTGAAATTTCGGTACGTAACTGGGTGTTTTGGTTATCCCGATACCGGCCTCAGATAGCCGTTCATCGATTTGACCAGCAAGGAGTAGTAGGTCTGATTTGGTCACACCTTTCTGTCGGGCTTCCGCAATAATAGCTCCCCGCCCATCTGGTGCATTGATGTGTTCCGCCGCACCCTTAAGGACTTGCTCAAGTTCATTTCGGGAAGGGGAAAAAGTCGAAACCGTGGCACCAAGGTTGCGCAGTATCCCGATCAGGTTCTCGATTGAGTCCCTTCGTGGCTCACCCTCAAGTCCCAGTCGACGGACAAGCAGTGGGGTGTCCAAATAGAACGTCATTCCCTTGTAAGTCTTGGGCGCGTTTTGTAGGTCCGGACATAGGAGCGCGTTGGCAAGCATGTGTCCTTGCAGCATAACCAGAAAACTTTCAAACCGTTCGGGATCAGCTTGTTGCAATCGGAGCACGTACTGACTAACTAACACGACGTTAGTGCCGTGTCCGTTGCCGAGAGTTGGTATCGTAGTGCCCCTCAGGTAAGCGCGCAGGCATGGGATGTTGAACTCCGTCAGGAAATTGCATATTGCCTCGGCGCCTTCGTCCTCAGTTGAGATTGGCCTGGCAGTACTCTTTGAAAATTCGATCAGCCCTGACACTACCGCTTGCATGTGTCGAGCCGCTTCCGCCCGGCTCGTCCCTATTCCGGGATTGGGTAATTCACCTTCGATGCGGTAAACATGTTCGGATTTCCTGAGGGGATATTTCCTTGAAAGGCGCTTCAAAACTACTTGGACTGCGCGTTCAGGAATTTCAAGCCCAAACTCGCTTCGGATGTGGTCATGCACGACGCGATCAGTGACAGGGTCTGGTTTCTTATCATAGAGAACCTGAAGAATAAAAGGGCCGAGGTAATCAAGGTAGTCCCCGCCCTGATCGACGTTGACCTTTAACATTGCGAGGCTGGTTAGAGTTCCTGATGACATCTGCGCACCTCGGATACCAGAGTGTTAGTTCGTGTCAGTCGAATTTCGCCGGAGATTAGCTTGGGCAGAAGCGCGTCACGGATAGCAGCGAGTGTATGAGATTCTTCCTCATTCTTTCGCCGAAGATCGTCCAGTGGCTTGAGAATCTGGGCGAAGCGATTTGCTACCTCAGTTGGTGGAAACACCAGCGTTGCACCGGCCAAGACTTGTGCACTGGCGTTAGGCTGTGCAGAACCTCCGAGCACACCAGCGACGTAATCGAAGTACGCGAAGGTTCGCATAAATGCACCCACAACTCGGGCAGTCGAAGGATCATTAAAACGGAATCGGACCAAATAGGAGGCAAAAACCGCGTCGGGTGGGTTCACAATGTAGACATTCTCTCCGGTCGATGCACCTGTCCTTGCAACGAAGATGTCCCCTGATTCAACCCGGTATTTCTGGTGTTCTTCCTCAGTCGCTTGGCAAAAGGGCACACTAGACCAATTAACCCGTCCACCTTGGATATCAGTAATCCTCAGAAAACGGGGTCCTATCGGTTGCTTTGTAGCACTTCGCGTAAGGCCATACGTTACGGCTGAGCATCTGTTCTTGATTTCGTCCAGTTGCCATCCTTTGGGAATCTTGCCGAGAGGGGAATCCTGGAAGGAATCGGGGAACAAGTGATCGAAGGCCGTGCCTTCGATCACACCCTCAACCCCAACCCTTCTCCCACGGGGAGAAGGGAGGCGTGCTTCGATGCCCTCGACCGAACCCTCGCCCGGACCCTCTCCCAGCGGGAGAGGATTGGCGGTGCGGGCGATGGCCCTCAAAACCGACTCTGGCGTCTCAATCAACTGCTGGTTCGGGAAGCGCAGAACCGTGAAGCCGAGGGAACGGAGATATGCGTCCCGTTTCGCATCTTTCTTTACGTTCATTTCCTCGCCATGCACGGGACCGTCCAATTCCACAACCAGACGGTGCTGATGGCAGTAGAAGTCCGCGACGTAGTCGCCAATTTGGTGCTGCCGACGGAACTTGAGCCCCCAAAAGCGCCGATGGCGCAGCAGTTCCCAGAGAATTTGCTCGGCGGGCGTCTGCCTCCTTCTCAACTCCCGGGCTATCTCCACGAGTCCGGCAACGTCATACCCGGCGCTATAATGGCTGCTCCCTCGCCCGGTGGGAGAGGGTTGGGGTGAGGGTTGATTTCGACCCGCCCGCCGGGCGATGTTCCGATGCACAGGATCGAAATCAATGAACCACGATTTGAAGATGGCCCGCGCCATCGCCTCCAGCGTCTCATTCATCCGCCGGTTTAATTCAATCTTGTCATCCAGTGTGCCGAGGATGCGGGCAATCTTCTGTTGCTCATCTAGTGTAGTGTCTTACAATTATCTTTACAATGCGGTTGGGTTTGG
>JAJYJL010000561.1 GCA_021789565.1 Acidobacteriota bacterium | reverse complement strand
CAGAAGAATCTGGTCTGCAGCTTCATAGTTGGGGCCAATGGGAATGAGGGAGCCTCTAAATATGACGACGAATGTCAGGCCACACAATCCGGTCAACAAGCCACCCGCGGCAAGCTTAATCCAGTGAGGGACGGGACAACCGAGAGCAAATGCGCGTGCGCGGCGGAAGCCGATACTAAAGGCCATCGCGAGCAGGCCGCAGATGGCGCCCAGCGCTGCAGACCAGAGCAGGTCGCCCGTCGAGAACGTTGTCGCGCCACCGAAATCAAACAGCGGTCGCGAACCCAGAAATGAGACCAGGGTTCCATACGCAACAACCGAGGCAATCAGTGAGGGAACAAGCGCCTCGTGTGCCAGGTCGTCCTTGTACGGCATTTCGAGCGCAAATACAAGCCCTGTCAGGGGTGCGCGAAAGACTGCTGCCATACCAGCCGCAGCGCCACTGATCAGCATGATGCGACGGTCGTCCGGGTTAAGTCCGTAATGTCTGAGTTTGGTCCAAAGCCATGAACCGATGGCACCGCCCCCATAAATGCTGGGCCCTTCGAGCGCCGCGCTGCCGCCAAACCCAACGGTCGTGACCGCAGCTACCAGCTTGGGCAAAAACAAGCGCATTTCAATCTCGCCCTGGTGTTCATGGTAGGAACGGATGATTTCCTCGGTGGAGTGCTCATCCGGGTCAGGAGTAAAATACTGCATGATAAGGCCTGTCAGAATAAAGCCCACCATTAGTCCTGGGACGATGGCCCAGTGATGCCGAAGGAAGTAACCCAGCAATGGCGGCCACATTTTGTCCAGGATAACGACAACAACTCCAGTGATCACCAGGCCAGTGAGGATCCCAATAATTGGGGCGACGAACAGCCATTTATGCAGGTCACGGGAGTACGCTCTTGATAGATCAGCGCGAAGAAGTTGCAGGTACTTACGGAGGCGGGCTTGTCCAGCGCTTTTGTTTGTCTTCTTATGCATGGATCGTGTGTGCCTGGACTGATTGCTCAATTCGACTCCACGTCAAATTTCATCCTTCTCCGCCAGCGCCGTGGCTAGAATCCATCTCCTCTTTTACCGCGGTGTCGGAGCCCGTTGGAGTCAGTATCCCAAGCTGGAAACGGCGGACCTCCTTCTGGTGAAGTCCGGTCAGTTTGTCCAGCAATTTTTCCCCTTTGGGCAATAGGTAAACTCGTACAATACGGTGGTCTGTCGTGCCATGGTCCTTGCGCACCAGCCCGCGACGTTCAGCGCGCTGGACGAGCCCAACGACGGCATTGTGACGCTCCTGCAGGAATTCGGCCAGTTCGGTTATTGTGGCCCAACCTCTGCCAGTGAACCCTGCAATCCCAAGAAGCAATTGGTGCTGCTGCGGGGTCACCCCGCTCAACCGGGCAGCCCGCTCACTGAAACGGAGGAACTTCCGAAGTTGGTAACGGAAATGCGCCAGCTGACGGAGGTTAGGCAGATCCCTGGACGGGAGGAAATTGAACGGAGGAGACAATTTTCTCATCGGGTAATTATATCACATCACGATATTGTTAAAAAGTGCCGATGTCGTGGTCTGACGAAACTGATTACCAATAACAGGGCTGTTGACAAAAAGTGTGGCGCTGGGTGATTATAGAAAGGTTCACCCATTTGAAATTAGGGACATAAGAGAATTGGAAACGCACTTTCAGAAAAAAGAACGAGGAAGAATCCGCTGGCACGTGGTTGATGCCGAGGGGGCTGTTCTGGGTAGACTTGCGGCCCGCACCGCGAGGATCCTGATTGGGAAGAATTCCGCAGACTGGACCCCGTTTTCGGACCATCGCGAAGGGATCATTGTTGTTAACGCAGAAAAGGTACGTTTGACCGGAAGAAAGCTTGAGCAGAAATTTTACCGGCACTACACAGGTTATCCTGGAGGGCTGAAGGAAGTTTCCGCCCGACGGATGCTGGAAACCAAGCCGGAGGAGTTGATACGCGAAGCTGTTCTGGGGATGTTGCCTAAGTCCCGTTTGGGAAGCCGGTTAGCAACGCGATTGAAGGTTTACACTGGTCCAAGGCACCCGCACCAGGCACAGAACCCTGTGCCGGCCCGCCTGGCGGTTTAGTTACGATTTAGACATCAAATGCATTTCATGAGGAGTTGGTGTGGCTGAGTCAAGTCAATTTTGGGGTACCGGACGAAGGAAGACCTCTGTAGCTCGGGTGAAGCTTATGCCGGGCACGGGAAATATCCGGGTGAATCACAAGCCTTTCGAAAAGTATTTCCCGTCCGAGGTGCTGCGCGCTGAAGTCCGGCAGCCGCTGGTTTTCACGGAAAACGAAGGCAAGTTTGACATTGTTGTCATCGCTCAGGGTGGTGGTATCCATAGCCAGGCGGGGGCGGCGAGGCTGGGTATTTCCCGCGCGCTGATCCTGTTCGACCCCGAGTTGCGTCCGCGCTTGCGGCAGAGCGATTTCCTTACCCGCGATCCGCGCGCCAAAGAAAGAAAGAAGTATGGCCAGAAAGGAGCCCGCAAGAGGTTCCAGTTCTCGAAGCGGTAAGGTTGAGATTGACAGGTTTCAGGCTTCCGAGCCCGGGCGTTGAGCATGGGCAAGTGAACGCTGCTGACTTTTTGATGTTGGAGGAGATTTGTCGAACATCACGATGAAAGAGTTTCTGGAGGCTGGCGTTCACTTCGGCCACCAGACCCGCCGGTGGAACCCCAAGATGAAGGAGTACATCTATGGGGAGCGGAATGGCATCTACATTATCGATCTCCAGAAGACGCTCAAGCTTTTTAAGGAGGCGACGAAATTCCTTGCCGAACTTGCCCGCGGCGGCCAGGTCATTCTGTTTGTAGGGACGAAGCGCCAGGCGCAGGAGGCTATCGCCGAAGAAGCACAGCGCTGCCAGATGTACTATATCAATCATCGCTGGCTTGGTGGCCTGCTGACGAATCATACTACCATCCAGAAGTCAATCCAGCGGCTGCGCGAGCTGGAGGAAATGAGCCGGGATGGAAGGTATGACCTTCTGACCAAGAAGGAAGTCCAGCGGTTGGAGAGGGAGCGCAAGCACCTGGAGCAGAACCTGGCCGGCATTAAAGAAATGCCTGGATTGCCGGATGCGCTCTTTGTGATCGACTCCAACAAGGAAGAAATTGCAGTCCTTGAAGCGCGGAAGCTTGGCATTCCGGTCGTGGCCATAGTTGATACGAATTGCGATCCGGACCTTGTGAATTATGTGATCCCTGGAAATGACGACGCGCTCCGGGCAATCCGTCTGTTTGCCTCGCGTATTGCAGATTCCATTCTGGAAGGCCGGCAGCAGGCACTTGAAAAGCAGATGGAGGAAGAGAAGGTCGCTGCCGAGAAAGCTGCTGAGGAGCTTGAGGCCCGCCGTGACGCCGAAGCCATCGAGGCGGGTGAACTGGTCGTCGGGGAAGCCGAGGTGTCTTTCGACATCGCGGAAGAAGACTACGAAAAGTATCTGAAGCTGGAAGAAAAAGAGGCTGAGCAGGAAGCTTCGCGGGGCGCCGCAGGAGAAGAGGAAGACTCTGAGGGGCGCGCCAAGGCCAAAAAGCGGCAGAAGTTTCCTGGCAAGCCCAGAGGCCGTCACGGCGAAGAGGGCGAGCCCGAAGCTCTTGGCCTTGACACCAAATAGGGACTGAGAAAATGATGCGTTCAAGAGGTAGGCAGGCTAGTATACTCTGCCTACCTTTTTCGCGTCTGGAGGGTGAGAAGACAGGATGGCGGTTTCACTGGATGCAGTCAAAAAACTGCGTGAAATGAGTGGCGCTCCTATGATGGAGTGCAAGAAGGCTTTGGATGAAGCCGGTGGCGACCTTGAGCAGGCTTTCACCGTCCTTCGCAAGCGCGGGCAGGCCGCAGCGGCAAAGAAGGCAAGCCGGACTGCCACCGAAGGCCTGGTGGGTGCCTATATTCACGCGGGAGGAAAGATCGGGGTGATCATCGAGGTCAATTGTGAATCTGATTTTGTCGCCCGGAACGCCGATTTCCAGCAGTTAGTCCATGACCTGGCGATGCAGATTTGCGCAACGGACCCTCGTTTTATCCGGCGCGAAGACGTGGTACCAGAGGTGCTCGAACGCGAGCGTGAAGTTCTGCGCGCGCAGACCGCAGAGAGCGGTAAGCCCGCAGAAGTGGTTGACCGGATTGTCGAAGGACGGTTGCGGAAGTTCTTTGAGGAAAACTGCCTGTACGAACAGCACTTCATAAAAGATGGTACCGGAAACGTGACCATCGGCGAACTGATCAATTCCAGGATAGCCAAGTTTGGCGAAAACATCCTGGTCCGCAGATTCTCACGCTTCAAGGTGGGGGAATCTGTGGGCGCCGCCGAAGTAGAAGGGTCTTCGAATTGAGGCTTTGCACGCATAACGGCGCGAAAGGGCGCTCATAGCTTATGAGCGAGCCTGCCTTTCGACGCATTCTCTTAAAGCTGAGCGGAGAAGCGCTCATGGGTGGGCGTGGTTTTGGGGTTGACCCTGTCATTGCCTCGCGTATTGCTGCCGAAGTACATGAAATTCAGCAGATGTCTGTCCAGATTGCTGTTGTGGTGGGCGGTGGAAATTTTATCCGTGGCGTAGCGGCTTCTCAGCACGGTATTGATCGTGTGGTCGCCGATAACATGGGCATGCTGGCGACCATCATCAACGCCCTGGCTCTTCAGGACGCTTTGGAGAAGGCGGGTTCGGCAACAAGGGTTATGACGGCGCTCGAAATCCGCGAAATCGCGGAACCTTTCATCCGGCGCCGTGCTATCCGGCATCTGGAAAAAGGACGCGTCGTTGTCCTCGCGGCAGGGACCGGCAATCCCTATTTTTCGACAGACACAGCAGCGGCCCTGCGCGCCATGGAGATTAAGGCTGACGTAATTCTTAAGGCCACGAAAGTGGACGGCGTATATGATGCAGACCCCGCCAAGGTATCCGATGCCAAGTTGATTGCAAGGATCAACTACCTTGATGTCTTGTCGCGCGGCCTAGCAGTGATGGACACTACAGCGATTTCTCTTTGCATGGATAATCGTTTGCCGATCATTGTTTTCAATCTGACCGCGCCGGGCAACCTGAAGCGGGTGGTGATGGGCGAGAAGGTGGGTTCACTCGTGGCAGCGTAAGCGCGGCCGAAGAGGTTCCTTCCATGATCAACGAGACAACAGGGAACGCAAAAGCTCGGATGGCAAAAGCTCTGGACGACCTGCGGCAGGAACTATCGACGCTCCGGACTGGCAGAGCCTCTGTGGGGATTTTTGACCATCTTCGGGTTGATTACTATGGTGTGCCGACACCCCTCAACCAGGTAGCGACGCTGGGAACTCCTGAGCCGAACCTGGTTACGCTGCAGCCGTGGGACCCGACATTGCTGGCTGTGCTTGAAAAGGCGATCCGGACCTCTGATCTGGGGCTGAATCCTGTGAACGACGGCAAGATCCTCCGCGTCCCGATTCCGCCGCTTACTGAAGAGCGGCGAAAAGATTTAGTCAAGCATGTTCACAGGGTCCTTGAAAACCACCGAACGGCGGTACGAAACATCCGCCGCGATGCGAATGAGGAACTGAAGCATCTGTTGAAGGATAAGAAGATTTCAGAGGACGACGAACGTCGCGCGCTGGAAACCATCCAGAAAGTGACCGATGAATTCGTTAAAAGGCTCGAGGAGCAAGGAAAGACTAAGGAAGCTGAAATTTTGGGTGGTCACTGAGAAGTTTAGCCCCTTGAAAACTTGACACATAGCCGCGGTTTCGTGGTAGATTTAAAAGGTTTGGTCACAAAGTGAATTTGTTTAGGGCGGGCAGAGTTGCAGGAAATTACTGCGGCGCTGTCACGCGGAGATGGAAGGATGCCCACATTTAACCAATTGGTTCGCCGCGGACGCAGAATGGAGCGGTATAAGACATCGAGCCCGGCGCTCCAGGGTTCGCCCCAGAAGCGGGGTGTGTGCATCCGTGTGTACACCCAGACACCGAAGAAGCCGAACTCGGCCCTGCGTAAGGTTGCGCGGGTTCGCCTGACCAACGGATTTGAAGTGACAACTTATATTCCCGGAGTGGGTCATAACCTCCAGGAGCACTCGATCGTGCTGATCCGAGGCGGGCGCGTCAA
>JAJYJL010000560.1 GCA_021789565.1 Acidobacteriota bacterium | reverse complement strand
ACCGCATCGCGCTGACCCTCGCTCCCGACCGCCTGGACATCCAGGATGTGCAGCTCGGCGAGCCTGACGTGACTGTCGCAATCTCACGGAAGCACGAGGTCAATCTCGCCCAAGTACTGAAGAAGAGCCCTGTCGCCGCAAAGGACGAACCGGACGGGCGCGCGGCTCAGGCTTCGAAGCCGGCTGCCGCAAGTTTCCCGGAATTGTAAGCTCGCGTCGGGCCCACCAGCACGTATTTCACACCCCATTTTTTGAGATGATCGAGTAACCTCTGGTCGACAGATCGGCTATAGCTTCCGCAATAGATTTCTGATTCCTTGCTCACTAAGCTGATTTGCGAATCGTACCGTGACATCAGTGGTTCATAACCAAGAAGGTTATCGAGACCCCAGAGTTCCGCGAAGTCAAATTCCACAAGCTGGCCGGAAACATTCGGGAGCGGGCTGCGACTGATCACGAAATAACGGCCATCTTTCAGGCTTTGACGCCAGGGGGACTCCAGTGGCACGGGGTAATTCCTAATGCGCCAGGCATGATTGGGCAGGAGGCAGAAGACCACAATCCAATTGACGATGAACCCGGCAATGGCAAGTCGCTGCCATTTCCTGCTGAACAGAGTCAGTACCAGGGCGGCAAGGAGACATTGGAAAAAACCGGCGAAGTAGATCAGCTTGAACGGCCAGCGCAAGCGGTTCAGGACCGGCACATGATAAATCAATGGCCCCAGTACGTTACAGCACCACAACAATGCGATAACAAAACATGCGCCACACGCGATAAGCCACGGCCGAGTGCCGGGCCGTTTCTTCCATAAAACCCCGGCTCCTAAGGGCAATAGACTCGATAGATAACCAATGTAAGACAGGTAGGGGATAGAGCGGGGTATGGTGACCTGTTTCGGCACCTTAATCTGAATAAATACGAATAGTTGTCCGAAAAACCAGAAGATGGGCGGCATACTCATGTACGAAAATTCAAAATAGGACAACGGCCCGGAACGTTGAAGGGACCTTCTTACTTCCGCCCATACTGGGAGCATTTGGGGTAGCCCCAAAAGAGCCGTCGGCACGTCCAAGACAACGTATTTTAAGTACCGGGCCAGCCAGTTAGGATGCCGAATTACTATCGAATAGCTCAATGTAAATAGATGTTCGAAGATCATTCCCAGGATGAAGTACTGGGCATATCCCCCAAAAAGCAAGCCCAGACGAAAGAACATCAGCCAGCCTGCCCGCCCAACAGACGGCCTTTCCAGGTATCGCAGCGATGCCCAGACCATCCAGGGAAACCAGGCACACAGCATTGGGATAAAGGGCCACGATCGCCCGGCCCAAACGAAGAAACCCGTAAAAGCGGCGAGTCCGCCAAAGGCCGCGGCCGTTTCGGACGCGCCTAAATACCGCAACAGCAAGTAGCCTCCCGCCACGGCAAGCAATCCATGCATAAACGCCATGATGTCGACCACGGCAAACGGGTGTCCCCAGATCGATTCGCTCAGGAACATCGCTACGTATTGCGGGATGTAAAAGACTGCAGGCTGGCCCATGGAGGCGTGCGGCAACCCGCCAAAGACATGGAAATCGTACAGTGGCAGATGCCCGGAAAGGAGGCTGCGCCAATTATGAAAATACGCGGGGAGAAAATACTGGCGGCCATCATCCTGGAGAAAATAGTAGGGCCACCGGAACTCCAGCAGAAGCAGCAGAAACGACGCCACCGCCAGCGTTAACACTAGGACACGCCCAGAGGACAAGGCATGGAAAGGCGACCCCCCAAAGGCTGAGTCCAGCTTTTCATTCTGGGGTTTTGAAGGAAACCACAAAGCCATTCGCCTATGCATGTCCGTCTCCAGAATTCCCTTCCAGCCGCACCCATACGCCAACAACCGTTTTCCCAATCCGGTATTTCAAGGCCGGATCCAAAATCCTGGAGATTGGAACTGCGTACCTGTCCCAAGTCCGAATCTGCTTGAGGGTCGGCGTACTCTGCCCTAGCAGAACTCGGTTCGCCAAAGACAAGAAAACACCTGCGCAATCCAGGTAGAACATCGCCTCGGGTTGGCAATTCGGAGGTGAACAGGCGAGCAGTGCATTTCGATTGTATCGACGATAGTGGCCGATGCTCGCATCAAACTCGCTGAACAAGAACTGGTGAGCGGGCGAAAGGACAACAATGTGGCCGCCCGGCCGCAGCGTGCTTGCGGCCATAGCAACTTCGTCATGATCCGCCAGGATGTGCTCAAGCACGTCGAGATAGAGGATGGAATCAAAACGGCGCTCGGCGACATCCCTGATGGTGCCCATGCTTGCCGAGCACGCTGGCAGGTCTGCGATTGCCAATTGCAGCCGGGCCGCAAGCTCAAGGTCAGGTTCCAGACAATGCCACGAACGAACAGTGCTGTTTTGAAGCAATTTGGTGTTCGTTCCCAATCCGGCCCCCACCTCCAAAACGTCTCCATGAACCCATTTGCCAATATGCGAAGCCCAGTAAGCTTTCCAGTGCTCGGCGTGCGCGAATAAATCCAGTTCCTTTCCCTGATATTGAAACGCTTTATCACTGGTCATTCGCGCCTCGCCAGGTTCTCAAGCCGGTCCACAAATATTGGACAGTCCCGGCTGGGAACAAACAAAGCTCTGGTTCGGTTGCTGATGACGAAGAAAACAAGGCTGAACGACACCGCCAAAACCTGGCTAAGGAGTATGGCGATCAGCCCGACCGTATACGTTGCCCAGCCGGGAATCGCAAGATGGCTACCAAACCGAATGGCGATCACAACAGCAAGGGATATCACCAGAAGCAGCACACAAATTACGTTCGCGATTAAAATGCGCGTCGTCACGGTCTCTTGAAAAGACGCAATTCCCGCAAGCCCATGTGCTACCAGGGATGGGAAATTCATTTTTGACCGGCCGCGGAGCCGGCGGCCCCGATTCATTGGGACACACCTGAAGGGCACTTGGGATTTGAACACGGCACCCGCGTAATGGTTCCATAACTCGGCCATGCATGTTAACCGGCCCAGTCCCGAACAGGAAATGATGCTGAAATTGCCAACTCGCACGGGTATGCCTGTCAGCAGGCGATGCAAGAAGCGAAACAGCCCATAACCTATACGGAACACCAGCCCTTCAAAACGTTTTCGGCGCTCTGCAAAAAGCACCCCGGTGGAATTTGCCATCATGATTTCGATCAGTCCCACGGCATCTTCGGGCCTGTCCTCGCCGTCGGCGTCCATAACAAGGACGGCATCCGACGGTATGTGCTCAAGAACATAACAGAGAGCGGTGCAAATCGCTCTCTGGTGCCCTAGATTTCTGCGCAGCCTCAAGACATCCACCTGGAGCAGTGAACGGATCGCCAACAAATTCCAACCAGCCACTCCCTCTGGACTACCATCATCCACGAGGAGAACCCGGACCGTCACGCGCGGCAGGCCATCAAGGCATTCGTCCAGAGACTGACACAATATGGAAGCTGATTCCCAATCTTGGTACACGGGCATAACAATTACGACGCGGAAAGTGTCCGTCGCACCGGTTTCACTGTGCGCAGGCTGATGGCTGGCAAATTCAGACGGCATTGTTGTGAGCCCCTCCGTAACGCTTCAAAGCTACAATGGCAACAACTTAGCACAACCAACCGAGAGCCAGCGACCCTCAAAGGGTGCAAGGAACCGGCTGACCCAACCCACGTCCGGGACAAGCAGCACCAGGCGCAGGGCGAGAGCCGTGAGTCCCACCACAACCACCGAAAGCCCGCGCCGCTGCGCCAGCTTGCCGAAGGTCCGCTCGATAGCTTCAAACCAGCGCGAACCGAGGTTTGGGACCGCAAAGGCCAGCGCCAGCGCGAGAACTGAAAGCCCGGCTTCGATTTTAAGAAACATCCATCGCTCCCATACTCGTCAACCGGCGAATGTCTCATACTTGGCGCTCAAGGTCAATTCCCGGCCGTCAAACGAGGGCCACCGGAAACGGCTGGGAGTTAAATGTATAGCGCATCTCCATGCATACGTCGGCGGAGTCTGCCTGGTGTGATAACAAGAGATCATTGCAGTTGTCCACTTGCGTTGCGAGGAACCAGATGGTCCCTTCAACCTCCGGAACGGCTGTCGCGCCGGCAGGGATTCAGAATCGATTGCAGAATCCGGCAAGCGGGTACTCTACCTGCTTAGATTTGCACAATGAGCCAGGTTTTCTGGTGCCTGTCACAGTCAACAGGTAACCGCCATCAAAGGTGCTTTTGGTCAAAAAGCTGTAACCTATTGAAAATTCAGCCTTGAAACGAATGGTACCTTTTGATGACACCCGCCCCCGGCCATAGCCTCAATCTATTGATAATAAGCCTATTAGATGATGTGCCCAGAGTGGACTGCGAATTGCTTGCACTCGATTGGCCTATATTCCGCGTCCAAGGGCGTAAGGCGACTTTGCAAGCCGTTCAAAACGCAGATATCGATCAACGGGGGATGGGCGCCAGACAGATACCGGAAATCCGAAATTGCTCTGTTAGTCACACTGCTGGCCGGGCCAGTCAACTGGCTTGGCTACACGATCGTTCTTAATGCAATGTTGTACGAAAGACGGCTTAATTTGATGAGGTTCGTCTGGACCATTCTTTGTATCCCATTACAAGCGCTTGCCTGGATAACCCTGGATTTTTCCACGCAATTCGCGATTCTCGGTCCTCTTTATTTTTACGGCATTGTGTTGATGGGCTCCCCTTTCGTTTATGAACTTTACCGGAGGCAGGAAAGCAGGCTGTTCCATTCCGAAGCCGGAGCGCCGGTATCGTGTCATACTCGGTCGATCAGTGAAGGGTTACTTGAGGGATCATGGGAGTAGACGGGATGGCACCTGATTTGACGCCGGACAAGCTGGCCACCATAAGCCTTGGCATAGCCTGCCCCATGGCCAATGAGGGAAAAGAAGCGGTGCGCTTCGTCCGAGAGGTCTTGGAGCAATGCAAAGGATTCCGCGGCGTAAAGTTTTTTGCGGTGCTGGACAAAGCAACCACTGACAACACTCTCGAATTACTGCGTGAGTATGCCCAGGCAGAGCCCCGACTGGAGGTGGTTTGGGCGCCGGAAAATCGATGCGCTGTGGATGCTTACGTCCGGGGCTATCGCGAGGCGCTTGCAGCAGGCTCCGACTGGATTCTTGAGATCGATGCTGGATTCAGCCACAGGCCCGCTGACATCCCGCAGTTTTTCTCCGCCATGCAGCAGGGTTACGATTGCGTTTTCGGCAGCCGCTTCATGCCCGGCGGCAGCATCCGCCGGAGTTCATGGAAACGCTATCTCATCAGCTTCTGCGGAACAATCCTGACGAACCTGATGATGGGCACGCGCCTGAGCGACATGACCAGCGGGTTTGAGATGTTTTCACGTCGCGCGCTCCAGGGGGTTCTGAAGACCGGCATCCGTTCCCGCGCGCATTTCTTCCAGACTGAAATCAAGGTCTATTGCCGCAATCTTAAGATTAAGGAAGTTCCAATTCAATATCAGGCGGCCAGTCCCAGGCTCCACGGTAGCGCGGTCATAGAGGCGCTGACTCAGCTTTGGCGCCTTTATCGCCTACGTGCCCGCAAGGTTTCCGACAGTGCCCAAGAGGGAGCCTTTTAATGCAACCTGATGCAGCTCTGGTGATGTCCACCATCGCCGACCCCGTGATCCTGGAGGATTATTTTCGCAATTTCGAGCGGTTCGGGCATCTGGAGCGCATTGCTGCCATTGTCATCCCCGATCGCAAAACGCCTGCCTCCGCCTACGACCGCTGCGCAAACCTCACCCAAAGAGGATTGAAGACACTCTGCCCCACCCTCGAAGAGCAGGAAGCTTACCTGAACAAATTCGACGGGTTGGGCAAGCTGATACCATACAATTCCGATAATCGCCGGAATGTAGGTTTCCTGATGGCCCTCGAGTCAGGGGCCCCCGTCATGCTGTCGATTGATGACGACAATTATTGTCTTCCAGATGAGGATTTTGTGAAGGCCCACAGCATTGTCTGTGGGGAGCCGACGTCGGGATGCGAAGTATCGAGTGAGGACGGCTGGTTCAACATCTGTGACATGCTGGAAATGAATCCCCCCGTCACGGTTTAT
>JAJYJL010000559.1 GCA_021789565.1 Acidobacteriota bacterium | reverse complement strand
AGCCTGCGAGCGTTTCAACCATGCTTTCCATCGCTCTCGGGTTTGAGTTGTAGCAGTCATTCAGGATTGTTATCTGTCCAGGCAGTGTAATAATTTCACTCCGTTGCGCCAAATTTTTAAAGGACGCAAGGGTTGGCGCAAGAGAGCCCACATCCAGTCCGAAGGCGCTCACGGCCGCCAATGCTGCGAGGGCGTTCTCAACGTTATGCGCGCCAGGCAGTGGCACCCTAAATTCACTCTCTACATTCGGCCCCTGGAGAGAAAAACTGCAGGATCCTTCGTTCAACCGAACCTTCGATCCTCTGAACAGAGCGCCTTCGCTCATGCCAAAAGTCAGTACCTGCCCGTCAAACCTCTCAGCAAATTTTCGTACCCGCGCGTCATCAAAATTCAGCACAGCTGTGGGTTTCCCATGCCGGTGGCTCAGGTTTTCGATCAGTTCCCTCTTTGCCTTGGCAATCGAATCCACGGAATCGAAGAATTCCAGGTGGACCGGCCCGACGTTCGTTACAAGGCCCACATCCGGCTCCCCAATTTGAGCAAGTCGCGCGATCTCTCCGGGAGCTGACATCGCAAGTTCCACCACGGCCACTTCATGAGAAGGTTCCAGTCCCAGCAGCACCAGCGGCAACCCGTAATGGTTGTTGAGGTTGCCTTGCGACTTCAAGACTCTAAAGCGCGTGGCTAGAAGCGCTGCAATCATTTCCTTAGTGGTTGTCTTGCCCATGCTTCCGGTTACGGCAACCAGACGCCCACCCCATTCCTGCCGAATGTATCGGGCAAGTACTTGCAGAGCGTCCGTTGTGTCTGCAACCGGAATGAGGCACGTACGGACCGATTCCGAAAACCGGTCCAAATACTGCCTCTCGACCACCGCTCCTGCGGCGCCACGTTCCAGGGCCGCGGCGACAAAATCGTGGCCATCATGGCTCCGCCCGCGGATGGCAAAGAACAACTGGGCGGGCTCAATCCGGCGCGAATCAATTGAGCAGCCCCTGGCCGTGCAGTCAGAGACAGGTCCGCCGAATCCCAGAACTTCAGCCACTTTTGTCAGCGGCAGAATCATTGCCACAATTCCTTATGAAAAAACTCTGTTTCTGCCCTATCCCGCGTGGGAACCGGTATCGTTTGAATTCGGCGTTTCAATGCGGAACCCCATCTCTCGCAGAAGCCGGTGCGCCACCTGGCGATCATCAAATGGAACTGTCCTGTCCTTTAACACCTGATAGCTTTCATGTCCCTTGCCGGCAACGAGCACCACATCGCCCTCTCGCGCTTCCGCCAGCGCTTTTCGGATGGCAGCTTCCCGGTCAACCTCTATGACATAGCGCATCCCGGTCCTTTGCAGTCCGACAAGGACATCATTCATGATCAGAATGGGGTCTTCGCTTCGAGGATTGTCCGACGTCAAGACCGCCAGGTCACTCAAGCGTCCAGCGACTTCTCCCATGACAGGGCGTTTAGTCCGATCTCGTTCGCCGCCACAGCCAAACACAACAATCAGGCGGTTCCTGGTGAGTTTGCGCGCCGCCTCAAGAACATTCTGCAACGCGTCGTCCGTATGAGCGTAATCAACGACCACCAGAAACGGCTGTCCCTCGTCGATCTTTTCAAACCGACCTGGAACCACCGTCAATCGGTGTATTCCCGATTGGACAGCCTCAGTTGGAATGCCCACTCCGACCGCTGTTGCCGCTGCAGCCAGCAGGTTCATCAGGTTCGCCCGGCCCAACAGAGACGATTCGATTTCGAATTCGCCCTGCGGGGTGGTCAGCGTTGCTTTCAACCCTGAAAGATTTTGCGAATACTTTTTCACGCCCACGTCTGCTTTTGTTTCCAACCCATATGTGATCCGGCGCATATTGGGGATGGCAAGCAGGCGACGGGCCCACTCATCGTCAACATTGATTACCGCCAGCTCGGGCGGCGGAAATCCTAGACCTTCAAAGAGCTTTTGCTTGGCCGCGAAGTAGTGCTCAAAGTCGTGATGGTAGTCAAGATGGTCACGCGTCAGGTTCGTGAACACCGCAACTGAAAAATGGAATCCCCAGACGCGCTCCTGTGCCAAGGAGTGCGAAGACACTTCCAAAACTGCAGCCCCCGCTCCGCCGGAGGCCAGTTCTTGAAAATAGGCTGCAAGGTCCAGAGATTCAGGCGTCGTATTTGAAGCCGGAATGACTCGCGCGCCCAAACGGTACTCTACGGTTCCGAATAAACCCGTCCGCGTTCCTGCAGCTTCAAATATGCTGTTGAGAAGATATGCGGTGGTGGTCTTTCCGTTCGTTCCTGTGATGCCTATCAACTGGAGCTTGAGGTCGGGATCGTCGTAAAACCTTCTTGCAGCTTCTGATAAAGCCCGCCGAGTCTTCCTGACTTGTATCCACTGAGCGGCAAGCTCGGCCGGCGCTTCCCGTTCACTGACAATTGCTACCGCCCCTCGCCGGATTGCGTCTTCGATGAACAAATGACCGTCGGTTTTCTCGCCCGCGATGGCAAAGAAAACACATCCCTTGTCCACCCGACGCGAATCGCAAGCAAGAGAGGTGATTTCAGTATTCCGATCCACCCCCGTTTTGACAGGCTGGACCCTTTCGAGGAGCTCGCCGAATTTCATGCTTCTCTCGCATTATAACACCGGCGCATTTGCGAGCCGGGCCTCGTCAATAAACTTTTGCAGCTCGCCAAACATCGAGGCTTTTTGCGCAGGCGCAGACTCCGCCACCTTTTCAAGAGTCAATCTCGTCACGAAGGCCTGAACCCTGGAGCCGCATCTGCAAGCGCGTATTTCCGCGGGTCAGTTGAAGCGCTTGGGCGAGCTGTTGTGAAGCTCTCGCACGGCGCTCATGTAAATGACCAACCAGACCACCGCGAGAATAACCGCAAACCCGCTGAGCAGAGCATTTCCTATCGTGCTGATGTCAATCGTCGGCATTGTTATACCACCTCACTTCGGTTACTTCCCCGAGACGCTGCAACAAACCTGCTGGGCAAACCGGATCCACACCGAGCTGCCGCCATGGACGCTGGTGCCCGCGGGTGGGTCCTGTTGAACGGCGAGCCCTGAACCAGCCATTTGCATCACGAGACCCAGCGCCTGGCACTCTTCGGTGACCCGGCGCGCCGAAAGGCCGATGAAATTTGGGACCACCAGCAAGGGGCGCTCATCCAGCATTTCGGTCCCTTTCGAAGGGAACTCCGTTGATGGCGAAAATGAAACTGACTCCACAGGGCGCGTGGCAACTCCGACGGATTCAGAGATGATTGGAGGGTTGTCCGTCTTGATTCTCCCTTTCTGGAAAGGAGACCCAGCGGAGCGGCGGGAAGCAATCTGAATAGAGTCGGAAGGGTTGTCTTGCGGAACATTCAGGTAACGCAGTGTCTGTTCTGCGATAGACTTCCACGCCGGAGCTGCCACTTCTGCCCCGTAGATTGCTCCAACCGGTGTATCGATAACCACCAGAATGGTTACGGCCGGCTTATCTACAGGAGCGAAACCTATAAAAGATGCTATGAAATCCTTGTGGTTGTAATGGCCTGTTGCATCAATTTTTTGTGCTGTGCCCGTTTTCCCCGCCGCAGTGTACGCGGAAAGTTGCGCCGCCACTCCGGAGCCCTGCTCGACAACACCTGCAAGCATCTGTTTCATGGTGTCCGCCGTTCGCTGGCTCATAATACGGCGACCCATGCTGGGAGGCGGCACGCCGTCACCAGAGCCCTGGCCGACGCCACGGACAATTCTGGGCTGGAGCATCACCCCCCCATTGGCAATGGCCGAATAGACGCGGATCATTTGCAAGGGAGTGACACCAACTCCCTGCCCAATGGCAAGTTGACCGATGGTAACACCCGACCAGCGCTGAGGGGGCTCAAGCAACCCGTCTTCCTCACCCGGCAAACCTACGTCAGTCTTTGCGTCAAAGCCGTAGTCCAGGATGCGATGGTAAAAACGGTCCTCGCCCAACCGCAGCGCCATCTTTACCGCCCCTACGTCGCTTGAGTACATCAAAACTTGGGCCAAAGTCAGGGGGCCCTTGCGCTCATACGGAAGTATGTCGCGAACATCATGAATGATGCGCCCGCCCAGCCTGATCTCGCCCATTTGGCAATCAATCAGATCGGTCGGCTTGGCGAGTTTTTCGTCAATGGCCGATGAAATCGTCACCGATTTGAAGGTCGAGCCCGGCTCATAGATCCATGCAACGGCCCGGTTGATCCGGTCCTGGGGAGGGTATTTTTGGTAATTGTTCGGATCGAAAGTTGGCTGGTTGGCCAGAGCCAATATCTCGCCCGTGTTCGGGCTCTGCACGATGACAGTGCCGCCGGCGGCATGATACTTTTGAACGGTTTGCGCCAGCACTTTCTCGGCAATGTACTGGATATCTTCGTCGATAGTCAGGACTACATTTTTTCCCGGTTCCCCACGCCACTCGCTTGAGCGAAATGAATGGTGCCGGGCGTCGGTACTCAGAAGGACTTTGCCTGGAAGCCCCCTGATCTCTTTGTTGTATTGGTATTCCACGCCGCCCAGACCGTTGTCGTCCATCCCGACATACCCCAGGATAGTGGCAGCAAGGCTGCTGTCCGGGTAGAAGCGCTTCATTTCTTTCTGGAAATAGATCCCCTGCAGGTTAAGGTCATGAATGCGGGCGGACTCCTGGGCGGTAACCTTCCGCTTGACCCAGCAAAAAGAGCTGCGGGCTCTGAAGCGGGTCTCCAGGTCCTTCTCGTCGAGGTTCAAAATCGGAGCGAGCAGTTTGGCCTCCATCGAGGGGTCAGGAATGTCCGACGGAACCGCATAAACTGAATCCACAGCCAAGCTCATGGCCAGAGGGTGCATGTTCCGGTCATAAATAACCCCCCGTTTCGGAGCAATTTCTACTGTGCGTTGCTGCTGGTGGTCCGCGCGCGCCAGCAGCTCAACGTACTGGATGATTTGCAGGTCGTACAAACGGAGAATAATGGCAACTACCCATACCATGAACAGGCCGGCCAGAAGCAGCCCTCGTTTGGCCCCGACCGGTGTCACATCTGATTTGGACAGTTTCCGCTTCCCGCTCCGTACCATTTACCTCCCATTGGGAATTCCAATCTGGGTTTGGATGTTCCCTGCAAATTCCGTGGCCGAAGTCCGGGGACGAGACCCCGCAGAGTCTCCAATCTGAATGATCTGGTTTGGCTGTGGAGGTGCAAGACCCAACTCAGATCGGGCAAGGATATCAATCCTCTGAGGATCGCTCAAAGAGGCAAACTGAACTTTGAGGGCGTGGTTCTGCTCCACTTTTTCTGCCTGCTCCTGTTTGAGCTGCTGGATCAGATAGCCGTAACGTACGCACTCGAAATGCTGCCAGGCAAATAGCATGATGAAGAGGAACGCCAGCGCTCCCACTGCGAGCAGGCTGAAACACTCCCGGCGCTTCTCATGATTAACTTCACGTTGCAGGCGGGAATTGTCGATATGCTTGACGAAATAGATTTCTGGATAAGGAGCACGGCCGACGATAGGCTGGTTCCGGGGACGACGTTTCGTATTGGGAAGATTTACTGCAACCGTTGCCATAATCCTCTCCCCCAAACAACTCGGTGCCCTCTCGGACGCGGCCTTGGACGCCACCAAGGCCGAAGGCGTGCAGGCGTGAAACGTTATGCGCTCTGCGGCTTCTCCGCCGCGCGCAACTTTGCACTTCGCGATCGCGGGTTTTGACGAATCTCTGCGGGGATTGGCCGCACCACGTGCTTGGTCAACACGCGCATCCGGTCATCGCGCTGGAGCCCGAGGAATGCATGTTTCACCAGCCGGTCTTCCAGCGAATGGAAGCTGATCACGACCGATCTGCCCCCTGCGGCAAGAACACTCGGAAACCCGGCAAGGAACTCTTGCAGGTTTTCCATCTCGCGGTTTACGACCAAACGCAACGCCATGAAGGTGCGCGTTGCAGGATGAAGGTGGTGGAGGCCCGCCCGGGAGGGGATAGCTCGCATTACCACCTGCGCCAGTTCGGTGGTTGATCGAATCGGGCGGGCCTTCACAATTGCTCGCGCTATACGGCGCGAGTGGCGCTCTTCTCCAAACTTGAAAATCAAATCTGCCAGTTCACGTTCGGGCGTG
>JAJYJL010000558.1 GCA_021789565.1 Acidobacteriota bacterium | reverse complement strand
GAGCATAAGCGCAAAGACCGAAGCGAAGGCCGTAAAGAGGATCAGACCGGTCAGCAGGATTGCAGCCCACTGGCCGTAAATTCTCTGCATAAAGACCGAGGCCACGGCGAGGTTCGCTTCCGAGCCTGCCTGCAGCATATCCCGCCAGGGGACGACGGAAACGAAACTATAAGAGAGCAGAAAATCGATGAGGGTAACCGCCAGGATGGAAATGATCACCGCGTAAGGGATGGTGCGCTCCGGCCGCCTGACCTCGTCACCCAGGTAGCACACCTGGTAGTAGCCAAGGTAATTGTAAATCACCACGATGGACCCGTTGCCGAGTCCAATCAGGAAAGCCCAGTTCAGATGGAACGCGCCGGCCGGGAAATCGAGCACCATGTGGTAATTCATGTGGATGAGGCCGGTGACGATGACCCATCCGGTGGTGACCAGCATGGTGATCCAAAGGATCAGCATCAACCTTGCAACATCATGAATTTTTCGGTAGAGGGCAATCATCACGATGACGGCAATGCCGGCGGCGACGAACTTCATTTCCCACGGATGGCTCGCCAGCCCCGTCCACAGGTAGCTCATGTATTGAGTCATGCCAACGGTGCCCGAGGCAATTTCGAGTGGCCCGAAAAACATGAACTCCCACGCAAACAGCCAGGCTATCAGCTTGCCCCAGCTTTCCCGGTTGTAGCTGTCGCGCAGAAAGACGTAAGTTCCGCCCGAGCCCGGCAGCGCGGCGCCGAGTTCTGCAACCACCAGGCCATCCGCAATTGCCAGTATCGCGCCCGCAAACCAGGCCAGCAAGGCCTGCGGGCCGCCCATGGCGCTTAGAATAATCGGCACAGTGATGAAGGGCCCGATGCCGATCATGTTTGACATGTTGATGGAGGTAGCGTTCAGGATGCCAAGCCGCCGCCGAAGGTTCGGCCCTTGAGCTTCTGCCTTCACAGTCTGGGCATTATTGTTTTCCTGCGCGCTCATTAACCTCACCACCTGTTCAGCTGGACTTGTTCGGTTTGCCGCTATGCGTCGCCCGGGGATTGCTGCAGCGCAACCCGACGCGTTTTTTGAAATGCTAAACGACTATGCGCCGGAATGGAATAGATTATGAAACAGGCGGAGATGTCCCTCCAAATCCGCAAGACGTTCTCTGCCCGTCTCAACCTTGTGCTATTTGTTTCCGGCCTCAACGTAGCGGCGGTTTTCATCCAGATGGAAAGCCGTTTTGACCGCGCCCTGGACGGAAACAGTGAAGTCCTTTTCTGCCGGGAGCCCGTCAACGCCCTCGACCGCCAGCTTAACGTTGTAGTCAGCCGCCCGCGTGAAGGCGTGGCTGACCTCCGGCCCGTTAGCCGTTGTCCCGTCACCAAAATCCCAATGGTACGAGAGCGCCGGAACCCCATCTTTAGCAGCTACCGCCCGGAGTTTAATGGCATCGCCGGTTTGCGCCGTCTTTGGGAGATCCACTGTGACCGTCGGCGCCGCAGCCGGTACGGAAGTGTCAATGATCCTAATCAGCCGGACCGAGTGCGGAGGCTGTTGCACAAAAGTGAGACTTCCACCCTTAATGGGAACCGGCGTATCGGAATGCAGAGCGTCATAACCCTGATAGGGACGCCCCTGCGGAAGCCCCAGGCTGCTGAGTTCGATCGTGTGTGAGCGCGGTACCAGCGTCCAGTTGAAAATCGCCAGCATGGATTGGCGGCCGTCTTCCTTCAGGAAATATTCGCTCGGCATCTGGTCCTGCACGGAAAAGGTCATCAGGTCGATCGGAGTGGCAGCTCGCCTCAGCGCCACCATTCGCAGCAGGTTCTGATTTTTCACCAGCGCCAGCCGGTCAGGCGTGGAAGCGAGCGTCGGCAGGTCATCGCCGATGTCATACATTCCGCCGGCCACCGCAGCAAGCACGATCTGCACTTCTGCCTCATCCATGGTCAGCGGTTTCGGCGCGTTGTGCCATGATTGTTGAGGTTCCACTTCCGTCGAGACGCTGAAGGCATCCGGGTCGGCGATGAAGAAGTTCCGGTTCATGTAATAACGCGCGGCGATGTTGGGGTCCGCATCCTGGCTGGCCCTGAACGAATGCCCCGTATCCGGCGCGATGCGGCCTTCGTCCACCAGCCCGACCGGACCCAGCATGGGACTGCCATCTTTATCCAGCAGCACGTCATTCCCCACGGCCTCGCGGATGATTTTGAGTCCGATCCGTTCCGCCTCACATGCCGTTGTGTGAGGGCGATAGTAGTAGCCTTCAATCATGGAAGAATCCATGAAGTCGAGCTTGATGTAGCGGACGCCCCACTCGCGCGTCAGAACGCGATAGGTCTGGCGAAGATACCGCTGCGCTCCGGGGTTCGTAGTATCCAGGGCATAAAGCGCATCCAGGTGCCGGTGCACATAGGCAATCTGGATCGGCTGACCTTTCGCATCATGCACCAGCCAGTCCTTGTGGTGCTGGTAAACCCACGCGCGCTGCGACACCTCGAAAGGCGCGGTCCATACGGCCAGGTGCAGGCCCATGTGGGTGATTTTGTAACCCACTTTGCGCATGCCGTCAGGAAACTGCGTTGCATTCGTGGTCATGTACTCACCGCGGGCGTAATCGTAACCTTCATCGAGGTGGCAGAAATTGAAGCCGAGACGTTTGAGATGCGCGGCCAGCCATTTGGCGTTGGTCAGCACTTCGCCCTCGTTCATGCCGCCATAGAAAGCCGTCCAGCTCCACCACCCCATTGGAGGCATGCTTGAAACGCGTGCGTGATGCAACTTCCTCACGGCCACACCGTAGGCTTCCAGTTGCGCGTGATAGTCCGGGCCTGCGGCGAACATCACGCTTTCCGATGCGAGCTCTTTGCCGGGAGCGACGGGCAGGTTCAATTCAACCTGTTGGTCGGGTGCAATGCGGTCCCGCTGGAGCACGCCCTCGGTGGTTCCGGTGGAATCCACAGTCAATGAGGCTATCGTTGACGAGCCCATGGGAGGCTTATCCACTTTCAGGTGCAATGAGGTCATGAATTTGTCGGCCGTAACCGCGGCAAGAAGGAGGCTCTGCTTGCTGTGCAGGTTGTAGATCAGGCCGTCGCGCACTCCGAAGTAGGTCCCTTTCGGCGCCTGGTCAAGCCCGCCAATGTGGATGGTGGGGTCCTCGCTATAAGTTTCAAACATCACCCGGTCACCGCCTTCAGTGCCGCCCAGGTTGACACGCGGATTGCTGATTGCATCCACGTCGCGGATAGCTTCCACCGATACCGATTTCGCCATATGATTTGCAACCTGCACCTCCACTGTTCCGTAAGGAAGGTCGTTATAGAGGCGCAGGATACAAACTAGATCCGGTTGCGACTTGAGGCCGCTGAAGGTGATGGTGGCCTGCTGGCCGGAACCCAGAACATCCTGAAAAGCGCTCTGCACGGCCGTATGGTGTGGATAGTCGCCCGACCGCACCCAATGGTGATTGATCTCCGCCCCAACGCCCGCTTCGAGGACCGGGGACGGCAAAGAGGCTGCGCGAATGGCATACGATCCGTTCTGCGCGCTGACTGTTACGGTCAACTTCGGATTATGGAGTGAAACCGCCGCGGCTGCGGGCAGGGCAAAACCGCAGGCAACAACGAAGGACAAAAATAGATTCAGCCCAATATGATGAACTGCTTCCCACACTTTTCTTTTCATGGTGGTCCCCTACCTTTGATTCAAGTTATAAGAATGCAACACGCCGCCACTAACCTTCGGTTATGCGGCGAATGGGTCAAAAACCGGCAAAGCAAGTCCCGGGTTGTGCCGGACCGGATGATTACGATTAATGTTCGGGATCAGTGCAAGCGCCCGGGAACGATGTATTGTAAGTGTCGCCCTGGTACCGCAACTCCTCGTCCAGTCCGATCTTCGATGTGTAATAGCCAAAGATGGTCAGTTGCTTAATCAACCCAAAAGCCTCAACGCCCGCTTCGTCTTCCGGTTTGGCTTTCGACGGATCGGCAAGAGTTTCCAGCAAAGCCGCTTGCTGTTCCGCCGTGAGGCTGACAAACGACTTGTTGTGGAGCGACAGGCTGCGGCCGTCAAACCACGCCAGAGCCTGAATAATTTCCTGCTGCTTTTCCGTGCTTTCTTCGTTGTAGAGCAGGTCGGCGTAACGGTTCACCAGCGCGGCCTTGGCTCCGGGAGTGTCCGTCGCCGGAATAATCAGGTCGCTGAGGGCGATGAGCGTTTCATCCTGATGCGCGTCAAAGAACTTTGGCTTCCAGTTCGCCCCGGTTTGCGCATTGGCGTCGACGGCTTCGGACATATTCATTCCGGCCATGGCGGCCCTGGCCGGGTTTGCCTGGCCAAGAATGGGAAGTGTTGTAAGCCCGCCGGCTCCCATCACAAGGGTCTTCAGCACGCCTCGCCGTCCCAGATTGGCTTCACTTTCGATTTTCTTCATCATATAAAGTCATCTCCGTTTCATTGGGTTGGCCTGGCGTTTTAACCCAGCGCTCCTGCCCGCATCTTTTCAGCGATGTAGTCGGCGGTCCTCATCGAGAGGGCCAGAATAGTCAGCGTGGGGTTCTTTTCCGACGAATTCAGGAAACAGGACGCGTCAGCAATAAAAAGGTTCTTGATGTCGTGTGACTGGTTGAACTTGTTCAGGTAGGAACTCTTCGGATCGTCTCCCATGCGCGCGGTTCCGGCTGAATGGATGCTCCATCCGGGCGGCAGCGGCGTGGAGCGCTCGCCGATGATTTCAATCCCCGCCTTCCTGAACATCTCGCGCTGCGTTTCAACGGCGTCCTTTGCCATAGCAAGCTCGTTCTGGCCCCATTCAACTTCGAACTTGAGCACCGGGATGCCCCAGGCGTCACGCACCACGGGATCAATCTCCAGGCGGTTTTCTGCGCGCGGAACGACCTCGCCAAAAGAACCGATGCTGATTACCGTAGCGTAGTATTTCTTGACCTCTTCTTTGAAATGAGCCCCAAAGCCAGGAATCTTGTTGGCAAAGCCCGGGAACTCACTGCTTCCTCCACCTCCCTCGAAGCCGTAGCCGCGCACAAAGTCTTTCCGTTGTTCTTTCAAATTGCGGAAGCGCGGAATATAGATCCCGGTGCCTTCCGGACGCGCGTCACCACCGCGGTTGGTGTTTCCCTTGAGCCTCGGGATAATGCCGGAAATATCTCCCGCCATAATCTGTTCGCAGAAATACCTGCCCAGCACGCCGCTCGAATTGCCCAGGCCGTCCGGGTAATCCTCATTCTTCGAATTCAGCAGAATGCGGGTGGTGTCGAGTGTTCCGGCGCCCATCACGATTACCTTGCCGTAAACTTCTTCCACCTGGCGTGTGATGCGATCGATAAAAACTACGCTCCGGGCGCGGTTTTCTCTGTCTGTCGTTACTTTCCACACCACGGCGTTGGTGCGCAGCGTCAGGTTGCCAGTTTTTTCGGCAGTGGGCAACAGGACTCCCGCCGAACTGAACGATGCCGAAACGTTGCAGATCCGCCCGCAATGCCCGCAATAATGGCAGGGTGCGCGCCCGTGAAATCCCGGCTTGGTCACCGTGGCCGAACGGCCCTGGATCACGTGACGCCCCCCAAACTTGCTTTCGACCTGCCCTTTGAAAACAGCTTCCGCGCAGGTCAGAGGAACGGGCGGAAGGAAATGGCTGTCCGGATTGTTCTCCAGCCCGTCAGCATGACCGCAAACCCCGATCCAGTCTTCAACCTTGCTGTAATAAGGCTCGACATCTTCGTAGGAGATGGGCCAGTCCGTGCCCACACCATCGTGGCTGGCGGCCTTGAAGTCACGTGGGCTGAACCGCAATGAGACGAGGCCCCAGTGGAGCGTTTTGCCGCCCACAGCCTGGGCGCGCACCCACACAAACTTTTTGCCCGTGTAAGGGTTTTCAAGTTCATTAACGAAGTGCTCCTTGTTCCATTCGTTGGCCGTGTAATTATAAATGGCCCGTTCCGACGGCCGGATACGCCCACGAAACGGAAAACTGTAAGGCTTGCGGTGATGGTCGAAATCCGTTGCGATATTGAACCTTGGTCCTCTCTCCAGCATAAGGACCTTCAAACCTTTCAGGCATAATTGCGTTGCCGCCATGCCCCCGGCAGCTCCTGACCCCACGACTACAACG
>JAJYJL010000557.1 GCA_021789565.1 Acidobacteriota bacterium | reverse complement strand
GAATTCCGCCCGCGCCGTCAGCACCCCTGGCTGCCCCGCCGATCGGATACACCGAGACCGGCATCGCAAGCTGGTACGGCCATCCCTACCACGGCCGTCCCGCCGCCGATGGCGAAATTTACGACATGAACAAGCTCACGGCTGCTCACCGGACCTTTCCGTTCAATACGTGGGTGCGGGTCGTTAACCTCGAAAACCGCCGGAGTGTCGAAGTTCGCATCAACGATCGCGGGCCGTTTGTCGATGGCCGCATCATCGACCTGTCCCGCGCCGCCGCCCGCGCCATCCACATGATCGGCCCCGGAACCGCCCGGGTACGCATCGAGGTCATCCGCACACCCGCGGTGGCCGCGCCGGCGGCGTTTGGCGTCCAGGTGGGGGCGTTTCGCGACCGCAATAATGCAGAGCGGCTGCGCGCCCGCCTCGCGGCCCGCTACGGCCAGGCGCGCCTGGTCCAACGGGCCGACCAGCCGGAGTTGTGGCGCGTCGTCGTGGGCTCCGAACCGAGCGAAGAAGCCGCCGCCCGACTTTCCGCCAAAATTCGTCAAGAATTTAGTGAGAGGAATGCCTTCGTCGTTAGACTAGATTCCGATTAGGGCGGACCGCGCCTTGGGGCACGACATGGCACGTCGTAAAGTTTCTGAGCGGTTTTTGAGGAAGAAATGGCGCAAATAAAGGAGTTACGGTTCGAGAACCGCTCAGAAACTTTACAAAGCTCACGCAGCCTGATCGGCCATTCGCCGCAGATCGAGAACGTCCGCCGGCTCATCGCCAAGGCCGCGCGCAGCCGCCTGCCGGTCCTGCTGCTGGGCGAAACCGGCACCGGCAAGGAGGTGGTGGCGCGCGCCATCCACGCGGCCAACGGGGCGCCCTCTGGGCCGGGCAGGTTCGTGCCCATCGATTGCGGCTCGCTGGTGGGCACGCTCATGGAAAGCGAGCTGTTCGGGCACGTGAAGGGCTCGTTCAGCGGCGCGGCCGAGAATAAAAAGGGCCTGGTCGAAGTGGCCGATGGCGGCACCGCCTTTTTCGACGAGATCGGCGACCTGCCGCTGGAAATGCAGGTCAAGCTGCTGCGGCTGATCCAGGAGAGCGAATTCCGGGCGGTCGGCTCGCTCGAATGGCGGCGAGTGGACTTGCGGATCATCGCCGCCACGCACCGCGACCTCAAGGCCGAAGTGGCGGCCAAGCGCTTTCGCGAGGACCTGTTCTACCGGCTGAACGTCTTCACCATCCACGTGCCGCCGCTGCGCGAGCGCCCAGGCGATATCCCCCTGCTCATCGATCACTTCATGCGCGAAGCGCCCTTCGCGCTCAGCCCGGAAATGCGCGAGACGCTGCTCTCTTACAACTGGCCGGGCAATGTGCGCGAACTGAAGCACTCGATCGAGCGCATGCTGGCGCTGCACTCGGAAGGCGCGCTCGAAATGGCCGACCTGCCGTCCGCGCTGAGCAATTTCGGGGACAGGCTACGAAACCTCGAAACCGAGGAGTCGTCGCTGCCCGACATCTGTTTTCATAAGTCGCCCGAACTGCCGGTCATCTCCCTGCCGGAATGCGAGCGCAAGGCCATCCAGCGGGCGCTGGCTTCCACCCGAGGCGAGCGCCAGGAAGCCGCGCGCCTCCTGGGCATTGGCCGCACCACGCTATACCGAAAGATGAAACAATACGGAATCGCGTGAAGATCGGCCTGGACGCAACCTATAGCATCGGCGAAGATCTCTCGGGAGTGGGCCTCTATTCGCGCGAGATGCTGTTCGGCCTGGCCGCGGCGCATCCCGAGGCGCGGTTCGAGTGGTTTTACCGGCCGCATCGCTATTTGCGGGCGTGGCGGGAGAAGCTGCCGGGAAATGCGCGGATAGTATTGCTGGCCGGCGCGGGACGGGGCCAGGTTTTTCACGGCCTGAACCAGCGGCTGCCGCGACTGCGGATGGGGCGCGCGGTGGCCACCTTCCACGACTTGTTCGTGCTCACCGGCGATTATTCCACTGCCGAATTTCGGGCGCGCTTCGCGGCGCTGGCGCGCGATGCCGCGGCGCGCGCGGACCGCATTATCGCAGTTTCGGCATTTACAAAGCGGCAGGTGGTGGAGTTGCTCGGAGTGCCGGAGCACAAGGTGAGCGTGGTGCACCACGGGACGCGGCGGCTGGACAGGCTTAAGCCTGTCTCACCTGAAAGAATCGTGCTGAACGTAGGGGCCATTCAGAAGCGCAAGAATATCGCCCGGCTGGTCGAGGCATTTGAAAGCATGGACCCGGATTGGCACCTGGTGCTGGCGGGCTCCGCCGGCTACGACTCTGCCGCGATCTTCGAGCGCATCGCCAGAAGCCCGGCGCGCCAGCGGATTTCGGCGCCCGGCTACGTCTCGCCCGAGGAACTCGCCGGCTGGTACGGGCGGGCGATGATTTTCGCGTTTCCATCGCTCGACGAGGGCTTCGGAATGCCGCTGCTCGAAGCCATGGCGGCGGGGGTTCCAGCGGTGACCTCGAACCGCTCGGCGCTGCCGGAAGTGGCGGGCGATGCGGCGTTGCTGGTGGACCCGGAAGATACCGGCGCCCTGGCTCAAGCGCTTAACGATCTGGCTCGGAATGAAGAATTGCGGCGGGAACTGGCCGGCAAGGGACAGGCGCGGGCGCGCCTTTTCACTTGGGAAAAAGCCGTCGAACAGACGTGGGACATTTACCGCCGGCTCGCCGGCTAGCGCATGTTTGCCATACCCGCCTATAACTCCCTGAAAACAAGTGGGCGGTTTTTAAGTTTGGTCACTACGTGAGGCATTCTCGTCCCTCCGGCGGAGACGGCGGGTCCAGTTGCGCGACGCCCAGAATCCGCAGCACCATGGTTTGCAATTCACCTTTACAAGGTCGGTATTCGTCATGCTGGCGGCCGTGTCTCCGCCATCCGGAGCGATCTTGGAGGTCCCCTGGCCGTAGAGGTCCCAGTGGGCATGGCCCAGTTCGTGCAAGATGGTCGTCGCCCAGTCGTTCACGTTTCCCGAGACAAAAGCCGCGCTCTGGGACGTGTTGTTCACCCTGATGACGACGCTGGTGTTGACCTGCATCGTCGCGCCATCGCCGATGGGTATTGAGGTTGAACCCACCCCGGTGGTTGTCGCGCTGGTGACATGGTCTGCATCCGGAGGCGGAATAGGCCCGAACTCGTATGAGTTCGAGATGTCCGACAGGACGGTGAGAGGGTCGGGCGAAGTGTTCCCAAAATCGCGTGTCAGACCGAATAGGCCAGCGCAGTCTGGGTTCGCCAGCTTTTGGTCTGCCTTCACCGGCCCGTCGTACCATTCGCCCCTCATGACCGCGTCGCTGAGGGGAGTCGCGGCATCCGGATCATCACCTCCGCCCGTAACCTCGGGGTAAGAAATCCTGATCGGGCCAAGGCCAAGGGGCATCAGCTTTGGATGATACCAATAAGGAACCGTCCCACCACCAGGAGGGCCGCCGTAAGGGCCGGAGGCCGCTGTGGCGGTTACGTCAAAACAAAGAGCGGTACCGGGCAGTAGATCGCACAGGCCCGCCGGGTCGTAGAAGTTCACGAGATCGGCATGAGTGTACGCAAACCGGTTCCAGGTGCCCGGGCGATCCAGGCTCACTTCCGAAAGCCCTAAGGTGTCGTTAGGAAATAACGTTTCCACTATGTGACCGCTTGGGGAAGATTCCGTAGTTCCACTCACCGTGAAAAGCATCCGGCTTCAGGCGAACCTGCGCCAGCTCTTTGTTATGCCCCACGGCACTTCTTCGACCACCACCCCGCATTGTTTGCAATTGACCCGTCGCATGCAATAGACCAGAAAAACCAGGTGGCCCCAGAAGCCGATGAACTCAAACCGTCGCGGCGTGGGAGACTGGTCGTAACCAGGCGCGGGTTGATGACAGCCCGAGCAAATCGCCGCGGATCGCCTCCGCGGCCGCACCGGGATGAGGATCGTTTGTGCGTCTTCGGCGAAGCTGGCTCGCTCGTAAACAAATCCCGGAATGGGATGGCAGTGGTTTAGAATTCTGGGAAGGCGCATGAAATAGACTGGATCGATAGCAAGATGAAGACCAATCCCGATTCTCCCCCACCGACGCCCGCCGTGCTACTGCCCTACTGCCGCGATTGCCGCGATCTTTCCGAGTGGCCAGAGCGTTGGATGGGTGAGGAAGAGGATCTTCCCGTCGGTCGCAAACTGGTGGTGTACTTCATACCCTTCCTCCTTCACCTCGCCCAGTCCGGGCTTTCCAAAAGAACCATCCAAAACCATGTCGACAATATGTGGCTGCTCGGCGGAGAGATCATCCGCGACGTGAACGAAACCCCTTCTCTGAGAAAGGCAACCGCCGAAACACTCGTTCGCGATGTCGTCCACGAGGACGGCGGACCGCTGATCCACAACGGCTGGGAAGACGAGCAACGTACCTTCGACTCAACCTGCCGGAAGTTCCACCGCTTCCTCACTCAATCCCAGCGCTGAGCCAGCCAGTTTACCCACAGATTCTCCGGACGAGCCTGGAAATATAAAGGCCAGGAGCGAAGATGCGAAGCAGCCAATTTCGATTCGCCTTGCAGACGGCACCCGCCAGCAGTACGAGGAACGGCAATAGAAGGCTGGCACTGCCAACCCAAAGGGCGAGTGTTCGGATAGTCGCCACATTTGAAAATGGCGTGCAGATTTCACCGAGTTTAGGGGCGAGGGTGGAATCGCTGCACGCAACTTTCAGATCATAGATGTTGAGCCGTTCTGCGGGAACGTTCTTGATGGTCTGTGCAAGCGCCTGATGCCATTCCCCCTGTTGCTTGGAGGCCACCCACCCCAGAGCTAGGTAGCCAATAAGCGGTATGGCAAGAAGTATTCCCAACAGCTTGAATTTGCTGACCATATGACCTCAAGTTCCTCTTTGACGGAGAACATCGAAGAGTACCACCTTGGTTCGGCGGCTTCAATCGGAGCCGTGTGGTTGTGAGTTCATCGTATGGGGCGGAAAATTGACGATATGGCGATACATCAAGAACCCGCTAGCGTGTCAATCGAAGCCATTGACGAATACATCGGAGCTTCGGAGTTGTGCTTGAGTTTCAGGAAGGCCGACGGCGGATGTTTGGGCTACGCGGCCACTCTCCTGCTCTTTTGCGTCGTTGATGCTCTTGGAGGGTACTTGGGCCTGGACAACCGCAACAAGGTCCCGAAAGGAGAGCCGTTTTACGCTTTGAACAACCCCTGCTTTGGCCTGTCGCTCACCACGAATCAGATCAAGCGGCTGGAATGGTGGTATCGCAACGGTCTCGCCCACAATGCGACGCTTCCGCCTGGGGCGTGCCTCACCGGAGAAGAAGGAGCGCCTTTTGATTTCGCACCTAACGGCGAACCCGTCAAGATTTGTGTATTCGCCCTCCACCGGCTGGTCAAACAAGCGTGGGAGCGGTTCGACAAGAATCTGATCGCTCCCTCGAAAGTCTTCGACACCCGGAAAACACCAATGGTGGGATTCGACTCGGCGGAATCAATCGCCTCGCCAGTCGCCTCGTCGGGATGTCCGATACAGCCGAAAGTCCGAGAAATGTAGCATTGCGCCAGTGTCGCCGGGGTATGCCGAAAGTCAACCAGGGGAGTGAAAACGGCTCTGGCGGCTTGTATGCGCCGCCGTGGGCCATCCTGGAGCCAGGGCAAACCCTACCCGGCGCTCCCGGTTCCGCAAACGAAATCGGCTATTGTGGTTCCGTGCGCCACCTGCCTGATTCGTCCCTGGAAGAATACGCCCTCGGGCGGCTCTCCAGGTTCCGGGCCGAGCGGGTTGAAGAGCATGTTCTGTTCTGCCGGGAGTGCCAGGATCGGCTCCAGGCGGAAATTGAGTTCACGGCGGCGGCGACCGTCACGAAATGAGGTCGGGCCGGAAATGGGGAGCCAGGAAGAAGCATCAACGTCGGTTTTGGCTCGACGGTGCGCCGAGGTCCAGGCCGACTGTGGCGAGGTTTTGGGGGGCGCCGATTTTGTTGGGCCTCTCTAGTATAGTGATTCCGAAATAATGTATCAATAACTACACTACCGACAGTGTCTCCAGCTTGTATTTCCAGCGGAAGACCGCTGGCGTCTCATTGACTTCTCTGAGGTAAAGTTCAATCCGAGTCTT
>JAJYJL010000556.1 GCA_021789565.1 Acidobacteriota bacterium | reverse complement strand
TCATCGCTTGCAAATCCCGCACCGAGGCCGAGCGTCAGGACCATACATAGGAGAACAGGTCGTTTCATAAATCGCTCCCATCTAGTCTGGTCGGTTGATCATTTGGGCCCAGAGGCCGGAGTCAGCTTCGTGATGGAGGCAGGGTGCCTGTCGCCAGCGGGACCAGACCAATCTGCCGTCGTACCGTCGGCGAAATGCTGATGGGCTTTCCACGAAATCGAAGCACCATCACCCGGATTCTTGGCGGTAAACGGGAGTTCTGACATGTCCCCTGGGTCGATCTTGATTTTCCACGTAATACCGACGATGCGGTCGCCTTCACGCTTCAGCTCATATTGGCCCCCGGCCGGAGCCGAGACGTTAGTGACCATCACGCCTGCCGGGATTTCAAGGTCCACCGATACAGTGGCGACTTTTCCTTCCGTAGGGACGCGGACCCGGTAGTTTTCCGTCGCGCCCGGTTTGGATTCCCGTGGAGCGACGGTCACGTGGGCACTCGCAAAGGTTGCAATGCCGAAGACGGCTAACGCAAGTCCGGCAACTCTCATCTAGATTCACCTCTCGTCGAATGGATCGGAGCACAGCCCGACCCAGAATTGAGATCGAGCATATCACGGGCTAGATGACCGGCACAAGAAGCTGAAGCTGAAGTAGCTGAAGTCCAGGCGGTGCGGGGTTCCGGCAGATGTCAGGAACGTCGGCGGTAGTTGACGGAGAAGACGCCAGCGCTGATTCAGGCAGTGTCTATGGTCGGGGTAAAGAGCGAAAGCAAAATCGTGGGCCGGACGTTCTGCCCGGCCCTGGAGGACATTTGGCGCGGGGATGGCCGCTAGCAGGACCGACTGGCCCCACGCCAGCACGGCCTAGAAGGCATCGCTTCGAGGTCGCCAATTATGTCTGGCTCACATGCATGCGGTATGCCAACGCGGCAGATCCGCTCAAGAGAAATTCAACTCGCCGGCCGGCTCAGTGATGAATCCAGAAGTGCGACTCGCGCGATGTGCAATGATTTGTCCGGATGCTCTATTTCGGGCTATGGCTACCAGACGTCTTTCCCTTGGCCTTTATCGCTTCAACAGCAGTGGCCATCTGCATTCCTCCCCGATCTTCATACTTCACCGTGACTGTGGTGCCCGGTTGAATGTCACCCTTGTATTTTGTCTTGGCGTCGATCATGTACGTGGCAGTGCCCGTCTGCTTCGCCTCTACCTGGATGGACGTCTTATCCCGGGAGACCAGCGTGCCGGTCACCTTGCCGGTTCGGACAGTCGGGGCCGGCGGCATAGACATGCCACCGCCATGGTCGTGCTGGGCCAGCGCCAGCGGCTGGAGCACGAAGCCAAAGGTCAACATCGCGGCGGCCAGAATTCCAAAACGTACCGTCTTCTTCATGTGATCTCCTTGCGAATGGGCGCTCGAGGCCGCGGCGCAGACCATCGTGACCTTCAATGGTAGTGAAGGCCTCGCGTTCGGCTCCACGGCACACGCCGATGAAGCAATCGCTTGCCCAAATCGCTGCGATTGCGCGTCCAGCGAAGCATCCAACGCGCGGCGCTTACTCCCTGCGCGGAAGGAGGCTCAGGCTCCTTGCTTCGCAGCCCATGAATGACCGCCGTTGGCGCATCTCAGGCGGCTGGTGGCCCGAACTGGCCGTTTTCGGCCTATCCAGCCGGACATATTGCTTAAACCCTGAGAACCTCTCTAACGCAACCGGCGCTCGTCGCGAGCTCGGCGGCCGCGTTCCCGGCGCGACACAATGGCTTAGCAGAGGAAGGCTCAAGCATCGACTATAAACCGAAACCAAGTCGATAGCTTTGATGGCGCCATCGAGGCGGCGAACCACGAAACTATCCTTGGCAGCACGCTTGCTCCTCATGCTCACCTGGAGCCATGGGGCAACCCGTGGTTGCGTGGCTCAGGGAGGTTTTATGCGAAATGCTTGTGAACCTGATGGAGGTCGATCCGTGAAGCGGCTCTCGGTGTTATTCGCACTGGCCGATGCGCTGTTTCTGATGGTCGTCGGATCGGCATCGAATTCGGTGATGCACTTGGTCCATACCCTCGAATGGAACTTCGCCTTGACATTTGTCGTCGGGAAGGCGGCGGCGATGGGCGCCCAAATGGCGCTCTCCGTTCTCCTTGCTCCGCTGCTGGGCTCAATTGAAACCATGGTTCCTTCCATGATTGTAGGAATGCTAAGTCCGATGCAACTCTGCGCTCTTGAGTTGGCCGGATACCGTCCGATGGGGACTACGGGAGTGCTTGCTGGCGCCATGTTCGGTCTCGTCACATTTGTCGGCCTTCAGTGCTGGGGATGGCGGCGGAGCCGTTCTCTCCGCCGGGCCTTCCGCAGAGATGCGAGATTCGCTTGAAAGCCCTTTGGGAGCGTCGAGCCAACTTCTACGACCTATGCGAAGGTTCCGACCTGCGGAGAGGGGCACACAAAAAAGCTCTATTCCGTCGAATTCAGGGAAGAACCCTCTTCGTTGCGATTGGCACCGGCCTCGACATCCAACATTTACCAGCCGGACCCGCGATTATCGCAATCGATGTCAGCAGCGCGATGATCGAGAGGAGCCGCAAACGTGCCCAAAGATTTGCCGGTGACCTCCAGTTGGTGCAAAGTGACGCTGCAAGCCTGTGCTTTCCAGGCGAGTCTTTCGATACTGTCGTGACCTCTTGCACTATGTGCTCCGTGCCTTGTCCCGGAATCGTGTTCTCCGAGTTGCACCGCGTCCTGCGGCCCGGTGGACGGCTCCTGATGTTCGAACACGTGCGCAGTAGCAATGCCGTTTTGGGCGCCGTTCTCGATTTGATGACAATGGCGACCCGACGGAGGGGAACTGAAATGAATCGCGATACTATAACCGCGGCGACCAAGGCCGGCTTCCGCATTCTCCAAGTGGAATCGATCTTTCTCGACATCATTCTCGCTATGGAAGCCTTGAAGGTGCCCGACGCAGGTGCTCGCCCCACTAGGTCGAACTAACCTCATCCGCCGAATGGAGGAATACAATATTCAAACCGATCTCGAAAGATCCTGAACGTGATCCAACGGCGTAGTGCCCCAAGTCGCTTCGCCCTGGAATCAGTTGCCGATACCAGCGGTCCCATATACCCATTCGGAGCGACTGTCCTTGTCGGAGGCCGATTGCGTTGCTGGCGGTACGCCATCTCCGAACAACTGCATTGCCGCAAGTACCGCTGGCACATAATTCCGGGTTTCCTCCGGCAGCAACCGTTGCGAGCTGAGGGTCCAGAAGTTGTCGCTGCGCGATTTCTCAACGGCTCTTTCGACGACTTGCTTCCCGGCATTGTACGCTGCGAGCGCCAGTGGCCAGTCGTGAAATTGTTCGTACAAATCGCGAAGGAATCGGGCGGCCGCTCTTGTTGCCTTCTCTGTATGGATTCGATCGTCGCGCTGCGAACTTACCATCAAGCCGTATTGTCTCGCTGTCGCCGGGATGATTTGCCATAATCCCCTGGCTTCCTTGGGCGAAAGCGCGAGTGGATCAGCTGCGCTTTCCACCAGGACTACCGCGATCAAGCTCTTCGGCAGCCCTTCACTCTCTAACACGCTTTCAAGCACCGGGCGGACCTGGGCCAGGCGATCCAACGCTCGTTTCAGACTTTCTTCGCGACCGCGCCAGTATCGAATCGCGAACTCCTGGACGGTTGTGTCGGCGGGTTTGGCAGCAGGGGCGGCAGGCTCTGGGCGGGCTTCGCCACGGGATTCCCGAGTTGTAGTCCGATTCAATAGGTCGACTAAGCGCGCGTCGATGGCCTCATGATAGGAGGCGAATGCGTCAGTGCCGCCGTGTGATGAATCCGCTGCCCAAATGCTGGGCAGAAACAGCACGAGCCCTGAAGCAACTTTTAGTCTTAATCTCACAGAGAACAAATGGGCTGCACTTTCAATGCCAGCCTCGACGCCGCGGCATTGAGCGGCGAACCGGCGCGCCTGCCTGCTATCGTCCACTTCGACTCGGTCGGTGTGCCAAATGCGGCACTTCAGAAATTGAGGGACTCCGCTGTTGTCGAGGCGAGCTTGATCGAATGAACTTCGAGCAGGTTGTTCTTCGGGTCAAGACGCCCTCTGATCGTGACGGCCCGGGCGGCAAAACGCTCACCCAGACTCTGATCGGTCAACACATAGATCTGCGCGCCGTCGAGAAGCGCGTATTTGACCTCTTCTTGAACCTCGACGCACTTCCTGACGCATTGACCCCTCTCCGAGCCGCCTGAGATGCGATGATTGCCGGCGCATCGCGTGTCCGTGATAACACCCGCTACTGAGGTCTCCACAAATTGGTTGAGATCAAGCCAGTTGAGGAACATACCGCCGGCGATGAGAAGGCTGCAAAGCGTGGCTCCGACCGCCCAGGGGCGCCATGTGGACCCTTTGCCGTTCCGAACAGCCACGTGCGAGATTCCCGGCCGCGGGCCCAACTCGATCAATTCCACGCGTCTGACACCCGAAATCACCGAAACGATGCCACGGGCTACCGCCCGATCTCTTGGATCCCAGCTATTAGCCGCAAGAAATACTATTCCTTGATCAACCCTCACCATGGCATTCAAACCAGTCGTGTGCGGTATCACCTTGAGCACGGCTTCGATGCGGCTTGCCAGCGCGAAGTTGGTCATCGCCCTGCAATACTCGGGTCCTAATTGGAGCGAGGTTTGACGGATCACGAAATCGGCAATGGTTTTGAAAGCTGAATCAACGTCCCCGTTATCGATGCCGACAACCAAATCGTAAAGCGCAGGATCCTCTTCATCCGATCCGGAGACCTTCCGGACCCATCGACGGTATGCGAGATCAACACGGCGAATGTGGCGCCGGGCCATCCCATCAGTCAACCGGAGTTGCTCTCTCAGTTCGGCTAGGCGGCCCGGAAGAGGCACGTTCAAGCGTATTCGCAATACAGGTACGGTGTGTCTCGGCAGGAGGAAGCCTTCACAACCCGAGAAGACGGTTTTCGAAGCGGCGGCCTCCTCAGCTAAAGCGGCCCGCAGCGCAGCGAGTTCCGGTCCGTAGTCTTGCGGGAAGCAGCCCCTCAGAACAGGAATCGGCCTGACAGCATTGCGCAGCTGCTCCTGTGCGAAGCCCCAGGCGGCAGCTTTCTCTATGAGGGCTTCTTCTTCAATCAATCGGCATGCCAGACCTTCGCTCACTCTTTTGGCGATCAGGTCCGCTCCACTGAAACAGCGGCCGAGAATGACGATAAGGCACACGCCGATGTATTCTCCAGATCGAAGCGGGACTCGGCAATTGCGTCTCCATTCATCAAGCCGTTGGAATCATAAGAGTTGCCGAAACGAAAACCGCTTCAGCCGTAAGACATTGTGTTTTCGGCACACCCGCGGTGCGTCTATTTGGCACATTGAGAGGTGTTATAACCAGCAACGGATTTTGTGCCCGGCGCCACTTCGTTCGAGGCTTTGTTGTTGCGTTGTCTTCGTTCTCCATGTGCGTGGCCACAGCCGGACCCGATCAGGTGCATCGCCACAAACAGGATGAGGGCAACGATGTAAAACCAGTTGTCCGCCAGGAAATCCATGATCCGTTCTCCCTTCGAAAGAAGACTGAGTTCGAGAAGTCGTCGTGTCAGGGCTCTCTCCTTCAAAAAGCACATCTGGTGCCACTCCGAAAGGCCGGGTATTTCTATGGGGTGCGCCGAAATTACGAGCCGGCGGACTGGATGATCTGCGCCACAAACGCCCGAAATGAGCCAATTGCCCGGGGTCTACAAAGATCCGGGTCGGCATTGCGTCTCCTTCCGCTCGCTGGCAGCGATTAGCCAGCGATTCGTTCTCCGATCTCTGCGTCCATTCTGGGCGTATAATCTGTTTGGAGTCAGGCTATGATGCGCGTCCTCTCCTGGGTCGGCTTGGTGGTTTTCTTGGCACTCGCGGGAGCCTTCGCCTATGGTTGGCGGACCAGCCTTCAACGAGCCAATGACAGCACATGTTTTGCATGTCAGCGATCGGTGCATTCCCATTCGAAGACTGTGGCAATTGTGGATGGTAAGCGAAGGACGTTTTGCTGCCCGGCGTGTGCGCTGTCCGCGCGCAGTCAAGGCAACATGAATGTCCAAATAACAGAGGTGGTCGATTATGTTACGGGGGC
>JAJYJL010000555.1 GCA_021789565.1 Acidobacteriota bacterium | reverse complement strand
TGGCCAACGTAAGCAACAATGCCACACATCGAAACTCCCTTCAGAATATGGCGAAACCGCCCGGCCGAGTATCGCTAGGGCACAAATTATACCGCAACTCGAGGGCAGGCCCAAGATTTGCTGGCGCAAAAACTTGCCCCGTTGTTAGCAACCAATCGGAGGCTTGTTTCATCGAAATAGACAACTAACTCTGTGACTACCTGGGGAAGTGGGCGCTGCAGACTTACTTAATATAATCGCCCACTTCCCCCTTCCCTTTCGAGACCGCAGGCGGTTCTTTTCTTCTCCCGGCGCTCGGCGCTCTCCGAACCTTCGAGATTGGCCGCGCGCGCGGCGGCTATGCGGGGTGAGTCTCCGTCAAGCGGAGCTTGACGCGCGCTCCCTGCCCATATTTTCGCGTCAGCCAATCTTCCAAATCTTCTTGCAGCGCCTTCAGGTCCACTCGGAATCCCGCCTCAAGCAGCCCATCCGCCACCGGCAAGGCGTCATCAAACGCGGTCCGCCCGGTGAAGCTTCTCATCGAGAAATTGTCCAGCCAACCCACCGGGCACTCTCGCACCCCGCCCGGCCCAAGAATCTCAACGTGAATTTTTCTGGCAAACATGCTGATCGCCGACCTCGCTCGCTTCGCTTCCATCCGCGCGAATTCAAAAGCCGCTTTGGCCCGCCGGAAGAGCGCGCTTCCATCCTGGAAACCTGCGGACGCACCCGGCCGCTAGCCGCGCAGGAAGGAAAACCAACTTTTTTTCTTGGGCGCGCGCCTGGGACCGAGGGGTTGAGGCGCAGGAGGAAAGGGCTCGCCGTTCACCACCGCGGAAGGATTCTTTTCAAACAATAAATCGGCCGTTTCTTTTCCCTTGGCCGCGGCAACTTTTTCATAGCAGGCGGAAAGCCCCGGCGGCCGGCGAACCAGATCGTGGGCGTCGGAAGCGAAAAAGTGGATAAGGTTGCGGTCAAGCCATTCCTCAGAAAGCGCCTGGGCCTTTGACCCAAAGCCCCCCAGGTAGGATTTGGCCGTGACTTGCACCAGGCATCCGCGCGTGGCCCAGTGGAAAAGCAGCTCCGGCTTGGCCTGGATTGTAGGATTCCTCTCCGGATGAGTCAGAATGGGAATGAAGCCGGCAACTTCGATCTCATAGAACACGTTGTCCATCTGTTCAGGGACAAAATGTTCGCCGAATTCCACCAGAAGGTAAGAGCTGTGGTTGATCGTAAAGTTCGAGCCGTCCGCTGTGAGTTTTTGGATATTATCGTACGAGAGATGGAAATCGCAGCCCAGCAGAAGCTTGGGAGTCTCACCCACGGCAGCCTGCAGCTCCTGCAGCTTGGCCCGATTAGTTTTCGGATCGAAGGCGTACTTGTAGTTGCAGTGCGGCGTCGCCACCAGGCAGGTAGTACCGTCCTTGCCCGCCATTTTACACATGGCCACGGCGACATCAAAGCTTATGGCCCCGTCATCAACGCCGGGCAGCGGATGGCAGTGAATATCAATCAAACGGGTTCTTCCCCTTAGGAGGCGGCGCGAGCCGCTCCTTGAAAATTCTTGAATCCTCTGAAGCCTGCCCCTCGCGGGACTATACTTAGTTTAACGCTTTATCCCGGCCGCCGGTCAAGGTAGCCGCAGCAACGCTCTTCAAAAAGCAGGAACGCTCCTTGTGACGGCGCCACCATGCGGTCAAACATCGAAGGATGAACACCCAAGAAATAATGTTTCGGAATCTGCAAAAATCGGGATTTCGATGAATCGCAAATACCAAAAGCAATATAAAACCAGCGGCCGAAGCCATACTCGATTATACAATTAACTAAACAGTACTTTTACTAATGCCTTTAAGAATCAACGCTTAAGGCAGCGTGGAAAATTTCATGGCGCAATATTAACCTTTGGACTCGCTCGTGCTCTATCCCTAGCAGAGTTCGTCCGAGTGAGACCTCAGAATGTGAGGGTTTACCGGAACGTAGCTCAGAGATTAGACCCAAGACCCGACGCTTGGAGGGGGGACGATTTTCCCCCTCTTTTTTTTGTATACCTTTTTCCCCATCCTTTTCATAAACTCATTGTTTCAATCTCTGCCTCGCTGTTTTGGCCGTGAGGCTGGCGGATAGAATCCCGAAGTCTTTGTTGCGCTTGACTGCGGAATTCCCGTTCGCTACATTGCCCCAAAAGCGTCCTTCGATTAGGATAGAAGTCTCCTAAGCCGATGCCAGACATTTCCATCGACCGATTCCTCAAGCGCCACGTTCAATCCGTCCAGGATTTCACCTATTTACTTACTGCCGCAATCTGGAACCTTTTCAGTTCTCCCCGCTACGTCGCCGACACGCTGATCCAGATGGATATCATCGGAGTCGGCTCATTGCCGATTGTGCTGATGACCGGTTTTTTTACGGGCGGCGTTCTCGCCTTGCAGACTTATCGAACCCTCAGCACGTTCGGCGAAGTGGCGATCCTGGGGCAAGTGGTCTCGCTATCGGTGGTAAGGGAGTTGGGTCCCGTGCTCACATCCCTGATGGTGGCGGGAAGGAACAGCTCCGGCATTGCGTCGGAGATCGGGTCGATGCTGGTCAGCGAGCAGGTTGACGCCATGCGGGCTCTCGGAACGGACCCTGTCCGCAAGCTGGTAACCCCGCGCCTTTACGCGACAGTCATCACGCTGCCGTTGTTGACGATTCTTTCCGACTTTTGCGGGATGCTGGGAGGATTTTTTGTAAGCTACTACACGGTCCATCTGTCATCGGTCGAGTACTGGACCTACGCCTATCAGGCCCTGACTTTCCAGGACGTCACGCAGGGATTGCTCAAGCCTTTCTTGTTTGCGGTCATTATCGCTTTGGTGGGATGTTACTTTGGGCTGAGCACGCGGGGCGGCACCGAGGGCGTGGGCCGCTCAACCACCCAGGCCGTCGTTGTGGCTTCGGTCCTGATTCTGGTGGTTGACTTTTTCGTCACCAAGTTCCTGATTGCGATTCATTTCTTTTGAGGCCCTTTGAAAATTGCCGCGGGAAACTGGTGCCAGGACATGCCGACGGAGGGTTTGACCGTTCCAGGCAGCTTCCCGCGCCCAGCATCCGAGAGCCGGCGGTTCGCATGAATTCAACACCCGTCATCGAACTTAAAAACGTCTGGCTTTTCTTTGACGAAAAGACCGCCCTGTCGGACGTCTCTTTCAAAGTGGAACGGGGCGAGACGCTAATCCTGTTGGGAGCCACGGGATCGGGTAAATCCGTCACCCTCAAGCTGGTCCTGGGCCTAATCAAGGCCGACGACGGCAACGTGCTGGTGGAGGGGCGGGACGTGGGTCCGGTCCGGGAAACCGATCTTCACCTGATTCGCCAGGGAATGGGAATCGTCTTCCAGGAAGGCGCGCTGTTCGATTCGCTCTCCGTATACGAAAACGTCGCCTACCGGTTGCGGGAAGAAGGCCTCCGGGACGAGAGCGCAATCGAAAGCCGCGCCCGGGAGGTTCTCAGCTTTGTGGAGCTGGAGCCCGCGATCGAAAAAATGCCTTCGGAATTGTCCGGAGGGATGCGGCGCCGGGTTTCCATCGCCCGCGCCATTGTGAACAATCCCCCCATCATGCTCTATGACTCTCCCACCGCGGGCCTCGATCCCGTGACCGCCCAAACCATCAATCACCTGATCCTCAAGCTGCGCGACGTCAACGGGGTAACTTCGATCGTGGTGACGCACCGGCTCCAGGATGCTTATTGGCTTGCCAAGTTCGCCTATTCCGCTGAAACCCAAATGCTGGTTCCGGTTGGCGACGATGGAAGCAAGGGATCGAGGGCGCTGACGCGCTTTCTGGTGCTTCGCGACGGGGCGGTTTATTTTCACGGCACGCCGCATGAAGTTATTTCCACCCGCGACCCTTATCTTCGGCAGTTCCTGCGCTGAGGTCGCAGGCGCCGGCGGGTTGGACTAAAATAAATTGTCGGGACTAATTCTGGAAGGGAGGAAACATGCCTCAACCCAAACAAATCACCTGGGCTCAACTCCGCGTGGGCGCTCTGGTCATTGCAGGTCTCGTTGTCCTGGCGGTGGGCATTTTTTTTATCAGCGGCCAGGTAGGCTTCCTGACCCGGCAATATGCGCTCAAAACTTATTTTTCCAGCGCCAGCAGTTTGCGGGATGGCGCCCAGGTGCGTCTGGCGGGAATCGCGGTGGGCAATGTGGAACACATCCGCATTTCCAAGTACACCGAGCCCGGCAAAGCGGTTGAAATTGACATGAAGGTCGCCCGCAAATACCGGGACCAGATTCGAACCGATTCCGTGGCAACGATTGAAACCATCGGGCTGCTGGGTGAAAGTTACGTCAACATAACCCGCGGCGGGCCCGATCATCCTCCGCTTCGCGACGGCGGCGTGGTCCAAAGCCACGAAGAGCCGGACATCAAAGCCATCGTCCAGAACGCCAACGACGTGGTTTCGAACTTGAGGGTTTTGAGCTCCAAATTGAACGATATTACCGGCCAGATTCAGCACGGCCAGGGCTCCATCGGCAAGCTGATCTACGAGGAGGCCTTTTACAATCGGCTGAATAAAACCGCCAACGAGGCGCAGGCGATGATGACTCGCGTGGAACAGGGGCACGGAACGCTCGGCAAGCTTCTCAACGATGAAACGCTCTATAATCGCGCCGTCTCGACCGTCGACAAACTCAATCAAGTGGTGGACGAAGTCCAGCACGGAAACGGCAGCGCGGCGAAATTCATCAACGATCCTTCCGTCTATAACAACGTCAACCAGGCGGCTGAGCGCGCCAACACTTTGATAGCGAACATCAACGAGGGCAAAGGAACGCTGGGAAAGCTGGCCAAAGATCCCGAACTCTATAACCGGCTTAATGACACCGTCCAGCACGTGGATGTGATCACGGCCCGCATCGACCGCGGCGAAGGAACGCTCGGCAAACTCTCAACCGACCCCACGATGTATAACAATCTGGCGACCAGCACCCAGTCCATCAAGCAATTCCTGGACGAGTTCAGAAAGAATCCGAAGAAATACCTGACCATGCACCTCCACATTTTCTAGAGGGAAGCCTCGAACAAAAGCGCCGCCCGCATCTGGCGCGGAACGGGCGCGGTGCGATAACATAAGGGAACGCTGTTCTCGACAGGCGCTGAAGGGTCCCGGTGGTTTATGAAAACGCGGAATCTGAGACCGTCTGTCTCCCCGCGCGCGAAAAGTCCAAAGGAGTGGTATGGCGGCAATCTACCTTAGACGTGCAGCAGGCTTTCTTTTAGCCGCGATTCTGGCGGGCCTTGTTGGGCCTATGGCGCGCGGAGCGCAAAAGAGCGCGAGTGAGCCCGTGTTTCTGGTTGCGCGCCACGAGATCCAGGACCCTTTTTTCAACCAGTCGGTTGTGATGATGCTGCCTGCCACAAACAATGCCTTAATTGTGGGCCTCATCATCAACAAGCCCACGCGCGTAACGCTTGGCAAATTGTTCCCCGACAGTCCGGAGCTTCAGAGCCGCACCGAGCCCGCCTATTTCGGCGGCCCCGTGGATATCCAGGTTCCCAGCGTCGTTTTTCACTCGCCGACGGCCCCCGAGCAGGCGTTGCGATTGTACGGCGACGTTTACCTGACTTTCGATGCGGAGCTGATCGCCAAGGCTTTTCAAGCGTCACAATCCGTGCCGATCCCGCGCCTGTTCCTGGGCCGCGCCCAGTGGTCTCCCCGCCAGCTCCACAACGAAATCCAAGTAGGAGCGTGGTACCGTGTGCATGCGGCGGGCAATCTGATCTTCAGCCCGAACCCCAAGCAACTGTGGCGCACGCTGCACGACCGCGCCGCGCCGAGCAAATACATCAAGTACCGGCTGCCGGCCAGCCAAGCGCCAGCGAGCCTCGGGAAAACTCCCGTTTACCGAATCAGTGACCTGCTATGAACGAACAAGCTGAAATGCTACAAGCTCCCTTCCTGAAGCAGGCGTGGTCGAAGCTCTGGACCACGCTTGAGATGATCAAGTTCGAGCATTCGGTCTTTGCCCTGCCCTTCGCTCTGACCGGAGCGATGCTGGCGGTGGGAGGCTGGCCCTCCTGGCGACAGGTCTTCTGGATCGTCGTCGCCATGGTGGGCGCCCGCAGCGCGGCGATGGCCTTTAACCGCATTGCCGACCGCAAATTCG